>CANMWW010000216.1 GCA_947500965.1 Alphaproteobacteria bacterium | reverse complement strand
GTTGTCGAGAGTCTTTACCGCGACTTTCATCGTCGTTCCCCGCTTCAGGCCGCAGCCTGCTTGAGGCCCGCCGGCAGCGGCGCCTCCTTCGGCAGCTTGCGCTTCACGGCGTCGGTGATCTCCACCCAGCCCCCCTCGGGGCCAGGCACGGAGCCGCACACCATGATCAGCCCCTTGTCGGCGTCGGTGGCGACGACCTTGAGGTTCTGCGTGGTGACGCGATCGACGCCCCAGTGTCCCGCCATCTTCTTGTTCTTGAAGGTGCGGCCCGGATCCTGGCGCCCACCGGTCGAGCCGTGAGAGCGATGGCTGACCGACACGCCATGGGACGCCTCGAGGCCGCGGAAGTTCCAGCGGCGCATCGGGCCCATGAAGCCCTTGCCGATGGAGACACCGGCCACGTCGACGAACTGCCCCGCCACGTAGTGGCTCGCGGCGAGCTCTGCGCCGACCGGAAGCACGGCGTCGTCGCTCACGCGGAACTCGACGAGGTGCTTCTTCGGCTCGACCTTCGCCTTGGCGTAGTGGCCGCGGACGGGCTTGGTCACGTTCTTGACCTTCGCCTTGCCGGCGCCGAGCTGGAGGGCCGTGTAGCCGTCCTTGTCCGTGGTGCGGACGGCGACGACCTGGCACTGCTCGAGCTGGAGCACGGTGACGGGCAGGTGGCTGCCGTCCTCGGCGAAGAGGCGCGTCATGCCGAGCTTGCGCGCGATGAGACCGGTGCGCTTGGCCATGGTGCGATCCTCAGAGCTTGATCTCGACGTCCACGCCGGCAGCGAGGTCGAGCTTCATCAGCGCGTCCACGGTCTGCGGCGTCGGGTCGACGATGTCGAGAAGGCGGCGATGCGTCCGGATCTCGAACTGCTCGCGGCTCTTCTTGTCGATGTGCGGGCTGCGGTTCACGGTGAAGCGCTCGATCCGAGTGGGAAGCGGGATCGGGCCGCGGACCTGGGCACCCGTGCGCTTGGCCGTGTTGACGATCTCGCTCGTCGACTGGTCCAGCACGCGGTGGTCGAAGGCCTTCAGCCTGATACGGATGTTCTGATTGACCATCACATTCTCTCCGCCGCCCGGTCAGGGTGGCGCCGCGTCGCGGCACCGCCCGGCAGGGCGACAATGACCGTTACTCGATGATCTTCGCGACGACGCCGGCGCCGACGGTACGACCGCCCTCGCGGATGGCGAAGCGCAGGCCCTCGTCCATCGCGATCGGCGCGATCAGGTGCACCTCCATCGCGATGTTGTCCCCGGGCATCACCATCTCCGTGCCCTCGGGGAGCACGACCTGGCCCGTCACGTCCGTCGTCCGGAAGTAGAACTGCGGACGGTAGTTCGAGAAGAACGGCGTATGACGGCCACCCTCCTCCTTCGTCAGGATGTAGGCCTCGGCCTTGAACTTCGTGTGCGGCGTGATCGAGCCCGGCGCAGCCAGGACCTGGCCACGCTCCACGTCCTCGCGCTTCGTGCCGCGGAGCAGCGCGCCGATGTTGTCGCCAGCCTCGCCGCTGTCCAGGAGCTTGCGGAACATCTCGACGCCCGTCACGACCGTCTTCGTCGTCGCCTTCAGCCCGATGATCTCGATCTCGTCGTTCACCTTCACGATCCCGCGCTCAACGCGGCCCGTCACCACCGTCCCGCGGCCAGAGATCGTGAACACGTCCTCGATCGGCATCAGGAACGGCTTGTCCTTCGGGCGCGTCGGCTGCGGGATCGTCGCGTCCACGGCCTCCATCAGCTTCAGGATCGCGTCCCGCCCAAGAGCAGGCTCGCGGCTCTCGAGAGCGCAGAGCGCAGAGCCACGGATCACCGGGATGTTGTCCCCGTCGAACTCGTACTTCGACAGAAGCTCGCGAACCTCGAGCTCCACGAGGTCGAGAAGCTCCGCGTCCTCGACCATGTCGCACTTGTTCAGGAACACCACCAGCGCAGGAACGCCAACCTGGCGCGCAAGAAGGATGTGCTCGCGCGTCTGGGGCATCGGGCCGTCCGCCGCGCTCACCACCAGGATCGCGCCGTCCATCTGCGCCGCGCCCGTGATCATGTTCTTCACGTAGTCCGCGTGCCCGGGGCAATCCACGTGCGCATAGTGCCGGTTCTTCGTCTCGTACTCGACATGCGCCGTGTTGATCGTGATCCCGCGCGCCTTCTCCTCGGGGGCCTTGTCGATCTGGTCGTACGCCATGAACGTCGCGCCGCCAGCCTCGGCGAGGACCTTCGTGATAGCGGCCGTCAGAGACGTCTTACCGTGGTCGACGTGCCCGATCGTCCCGATGTTGCAGTGCGGCTTGTTCCGCTCGAATTTCGTCTTGCTCATGGCTCTTTCCCCATTCCTTCCTGGGCAGATTTATCCGGTCACGCCATCTTCGCGCGGACTTCGTCCGCGACGTTCTGCGGGACCTGCTCGTAATGGTCGAAGTGCATCGAATACGCGGCGCGCCCCTGGCTCATGCCGCGGAGGGTGTTGACGTAGCCGAACATGTTCGCGAGCGGCACCATCGCAGTGACGACGCGCGCGTTGCCGCGCATGTCCATGTCCTGCACCTGGCCGCGGCGCGAGTTCAGGTCGCCGATCACGTCGCCCATGAAGTCCTCGGGCGTCACGACCTCGACCTTCATCACCGGCTCGAGGAGCTTCGGCCCGGCCTTGGCGATGCCCTCCTTGAAGGCGGCGCGGGCCGCGATCTCGAAGGCGAGCGCCGAGGAGTCGACGTCGTGGTACGCGCCGTCGATCAGCGCGACCTTGAAGTCGATGCAGGGGAAGCCCGCAAGCACGCCGTTGTTGCGCGAACCCTCCAGGCCCTTCTCGACGCCTGGCACGTATTCCTTGGGGACCGTGCCGCCGACGACCTCGTTCTCGAACTCGTACCCGCCGCCCGGCTGCAGGGGCTCGAAGCGCAGCTTGATGCGCGCGTACTGGCCCGAACCGCCGGACTGCTTCTTGTGGGTGTAGTCGATCTCGGCGACCTTCGAGATGGTCTCGCGATAGGCCACCTGCGGCGCGCCGACATTGGCCTCGACCTTGTAGGTGCGCTTGAGGATGTCGACCTTGATGTCGAGGTGGAGCTCGCCCATCCCCTTCAGGATGGTCTGGCCGGACTCCTGGTCGGTCGAGACGCGGAAGCTCGGGTCTTCCTGGGCAAGCTTGACCAGGGCGGCCGACATCTTCTCCTGGTCGGCCTTGGTCTTCGGCTCGATGGCGACCTCGATCACGGGATCCGGGAACTCCATGCGCTCCAGGACGACCGGCTTGGCCGTGTCGCAGAGCGTGTCGCCGGTGATCGTGTCCTTGAGGCCGACCAGGGCGACGATGTCGCCGGCGCGGGCCTCCTTGATCTCCTCGCGATGGTTCGCATGCATGAGGAGCATGCGGCCGACGCGCTCGCGCTTGTCGCGACCCGAGTTGATCACGCCGGTGCCCGACTCGATGACGCCAGAGTAGACGCGGAAGAAGGTCAGGGTTCCGACGAACGGATCGACCATGATCTTGAACGCCAGGCCCGAGAAGGGCTCGTCGTCCGAGCAGCGGCGCTCGATCTCCGACTTGCCGTCGAGCGAGGTGCCCTTGACGGCGGCGACGTCGATCGGGGACGGAAGGTAGGCGACGACCGCATCGAGCAGCGGTTGCACGCCTTTGTTCTTGAAGGCGGAGCCGCAGACGACCGGGTAGAACTTGCGCGCGATCGTGCCCTTGCGGATGCAGTGCCGGAGCATCTCCTCGGAGGGCTCCTCCCCGCCGAGATAGGCCTCGAGGGCGGTGTCGTCCATCTCGACCGCGGTCTCGATCAGCTTGGCGCGGTATTCCGCGGCCTGGGCCTTCAGGTTCTCGGGGATCTCGCCGACGACGAACTCGGCGCCAAGCTTCTCTTCCTTCCAGGTCACGGACGTCATCGACACGAGGTCGACGATGCCGGCGAACTGGCTCTCCGCGCCGATCGGCAGCTGCAGCGGCAGCGGGATGGCGCCCAGCTTCTCGCGGATCGAGTCGACGGACATGAAGAAGTCCGCGCCGATCTTGTCCATCTTGTTGACGAAGCAGATGCGCGGCACGTCGTACTTGTCGGCCTGGCGCCACACCGTCTCCGACTGCGGCTCGACGCCGTTGCCACCGTCGAACACCGCGACCGCGCCGTCGAGGACGCGCAGCGAGCGCTCGACCTCGATCGTGAAGTCCACGTGGCCGGGCGTGTCGATGATGTTCACGCGGTGGTCGTGCCAGAATGCGGTCGTCGCGGCCGAGGTGATGGTGATGCCGCGCTCCTGCTCCTGCTCCATCCAGTCCATCGTCGCGGTGCCTTCGTGCACCTCGCCGATCTTGTAGGCCTTGCCGGTGTAGAACAGGATTCGCTCGGTCGTCGTCGTCTTGCCGGCATCGATGTGGGCCATGATGCCGATGTTGCGGTAGCGATCGAGCGGTGTGGTGCGAGCCATGGCTGCGTGCCTTCTGTCTTCTTTACCAGCGGTAGTGCGCGAAGGCGCGGTTCGCCTCGGCCATGCGATGCGTGTCCTCGCGCTTCTTCACCGCGCCGCCGCGGTTGTTCGCCGCGTCGAGCAGCTCGGCGGAGAGCCGGTCCATCATGGTGTTCTCGCCGCGGCCGCGGGCGGCCGTGATCACCCAGCGGATCGCGAGGGCCTGGCCGCGCTCCGGGCGGACCTCGACGGGGACCTGGTAGGTGGCGCCACCGACGCGGCGCGAACGCACCTCGACGGCCGGCTTCACGTTGTCCAGCGCCTCGTGGAAGAGCTTCACGGGATCGGCCTTCGCGCGGCGCTCGATGACCTCGAGCGCGCCGTAGACGATGCCCTCTGCGGCGGACTTCTTGCCGTCGTACATCAGCGCGTTCATGAAGCGCGTGAGGACGGTATCCCAGAACTTGGCGTCGGGAAGGACTTCGCGGCGTTCTGCGCGGCGGCGACGGGACATCTCGAT
>CANMWW010000215.1 GCA_947500965.1 Alphaproteobacteria bacterium | reverse complement strand
GCCGCCAAGGACAACGTGCAGACCTTCGCCTATATCGGCTTCGCGGTGACCGAGTTCATCGCGCTGCTCGCCTTCGTCGTCGCCATCCTCGTCTACGTCTCCTGACGAACGGGCCGGCGCCCGGCGCCGGTGAATGATGATGACCATCCGCGCACTCCTCCTCGCCGCTGCGGCGCTCGTCCTCCTGCCCGTCGACCCGGGCATGGCGGCCGACGCGCAGAAGGCGGGCATGCCGCAATTCGACCTCTCGCGCTTTCCCAGCCAGATCT
The DNA here is from genome assembly GCA_947500965.1 of Alphaproteobacteria bacterium. GTDB lineage: Bacteria > Pseudomonadota > Alphaproteobacteria > CACIAM-22H2 > CACIAM-22H2 > CAIOSQ01. Next base: position 4,659 of record CANMWW010000215.1, on the reverse strand, counting down.
TCTGGCTCGGCGTGACCTTCCTCGTCCTCTACTGGGTGATGAGCAAGATCGCGCTGCCGCGGATCGGCGAGGTGCTCGAGGCGCGGGCCAACCGCATCGGGGGCGATCTCGACCGCGCCTCGGCCCTCAAGGCCGAGGCCGACCAGATCAAGGCCGCCTACGAGAAGGCCCTGGGCGAGTCGCGCGCGAAGGCGCAGGAAGTCGGTCGCTCGACCGAGGCCTCGCTGGCCCGCGAGGCGGCCGACAGGCAGGCCCAGCTCGGCAACGAGCTGGCCGGCCGGATCCGCGACGCGGAGGGCCGCATCGCAGCCGCGAAGGCGACGGCGATGGGCAACCTCGCCGGCGTCGCCGCCGAGGTCGCGACCCTCGCCGTCCAGAGGGTCGCCGGGGTCGGCATCTCCCCGGCCGAGGCGGACCAGGCGGCGCGCGCCGCCCTCGCCCGTCGCTGACGCACGGGGCACGTCCAAGGAAACACCATGGCAGATCCGTCCTCCGGCTCCTTCCTCGCCCAGCCCGAATTCTGGGTCGCGGCGTCCTTCGTCGCGTTCTTCGTGGTGGTCTGGAAGCCGCTGCGTTCCGCCCTGGTCGGCGGCCTCGACGCGCGCGCCGAGCGGATCCGCAAGGAACTCGACGAGGCCCAGCGGCTGCGCGAGGAAGCGCAGACGCTGCTCGCCGAATTCCAGCGCAAGCAGCGTGACGCGATCCAGGAGGCCGAGACCATCGTCGCGCGCGCGCGCGGCGAGGCCGAGCGCCTGCAGCGCGACGCGCAGGCGCGGCTCGAGGCCGAGCTCAAGCGCCGCGAGGCCCAGGCGATGCAACGCATCGCGCAGGCCGAGCAGTCGGCTGCCGCCGAGGTCCGCACGGCCGCGGTCGACATCGCCCTCGCGGCCACGCGCCAGATCCTCGCCCAGAAGCTGGACGAGACGGCGCAGGGCCGGCTGATCGACGAGGCGATCCGCGAACTGCCCGGCAAGCTCAACTGATCGAGCCGCCCCGCGCGGGCGGCAATCAGGACAAGGACGGCGGGCGCCAGGCGGCGTCCGCCGTCTTCGTTTCTGGCGCCGGCGCGTGGACGAAGCGGCCGGGTTGACGACGACCCCGCGCCTGCATGACGGTCGCGCGGTACCCTGGGAAGGATGCGCGATGGCCGGAAACCACGACCCCGAAACCATGCCGTGGTGGTGCTGGGCGGCGCCCGTCGCCGCTGCCGCGCTGCTGGCCGCGAAGTTTTCCGGCCTCGTGCCGGCATCCAGCGCGATCGTCCTTCTCCTCGCCACCATCCTGCTGGGCGGCGCGGTCTTCGCGGCCGTCCACCACGCCGAGGTCATCGCGCTGCGCGTGGGCGAGCCCTTCGGCTCGATCGTGCTCGCCGCGGCGGTCACGGTGATCGAGGTCGCGCTGATCGTCTCGATCATGCTCTCGGCGCCGGACGGCGCACCGGCCACCGCGCGCGACACGGTCTTCGCCGCGATCATGATCGTGCTCAACGGCATCGTCGGGCTCTGCCTGCTCGCCGGTGGCATGCGCCACCACGAGCAGGGCTTCCGCGCCCCCGGGGCGACCGGCGCGCTCGGCGTGCTCGGCACGCTTGCGACGCTCGTGCTCATCCTGCCGAACCACACCACGACGACGCCCGGCCCGGTCTACGCGCCGTCCCAGCTCGTCTTCGTCGCGGTCGTCTCGCTGGCGCTCTACGGCCTGTTCCTATTCGTCCAGGCCGTGCGCCACCGCAGCTACTTCATGGACGAGGGCGGCGACGACGCGCCGCACGCGCCCCCATCCGACCGCGCGGTCGCGCGCAGCTCGGGACTGCTCCTGCTCGCGCTCGGCAGCGTCATCCTGCTGGCGAAGACGCTGTCCCCGGCGGTGGACCGCGCGATCGAGGCCGCGGGGCTTCCCGACGCCTGCGTCGGCATCGTGATCGCCGGCGTCGTGCTGCTGCCCGAGGGCCTCGCCGCCTACCGCGCGGCGCAGGCCAACCGCCTGCAGACGAGCCTCAACCTCGCGCTGGGCTCGTCGCTGGCGACGATCGGCCTCACGATCCCGGCGGTGACGATCGTGTCGCTGGCGATCGGCGTGCCGCTTTCGCTCGGCCTGCAGGCCGGCCACGTCGTGCTGCTGGTGCTGTCGCTCTTCGCGAGCACGCTGACGCTGGCCGCGGGGCGGAGCACCGTCCTGCAGGGCGGCGTCCACCTCGTGATCTTCGCGGCCTTCCTCGTGATGTCCGCGGTGCCCTGACCGCCGCGGCTACTCCGCCGCGCGCGGCACCGGGGCGGCGGCCGGCTTCCACCGCAGGACGGGCGCGCGCGCCGCGCGCGTCTCGTCGAGGCGGCGGCGCGGCGTGAGCCTGGGCGCGGCGCGGAAATGCTCCGCCTCCCCCGCCTTCGCGCGCGCCGCGAGCGAGCGCATCGTGTCGACGAAGAGGTCGAGCGATTCCCTGGTCTCGGATTCCGTCGGCTCGATGAGCATCGCGCCATGGACGACCAGCGGGAAGTACATGGTCATCGGGTGGTAGCCCTCGTCGATCATCGCCTTGGCGAAGTCGAGCGTGGTCACGCCCGTGTCCTTGAGGAACCGGTCGTCGAAGAGGCACTCGTGCATGCACGGCCCCTCGAAGGCCGGCGTCATGACGTCCTGCAGGCGCGCCATGACGTAGTTGGCGTTGAGCACCGCGTCGTTCGAGGCCTGGCGGATGCCGTCGGCCCCGTGGCTCAGCATGTAGGTGAGCGCGCGCACGAACATGCCCATCTGGCCGTGGAAGCCCTTGAGCCTGCCGAGCGAGGACGGCGCGCCGGCCTGGTGCTCGACGAGGCGGAAGCCGCCGGCGTCGCGCACGACATAGGGCACCGGCACGTGCGGCGCGAGGCGCGCGGAGAACACCACCGGGCCCGAGCCCGGCCCCCCGCCGCCATGCGGCGTCGAGAAGGTCTTGTGCAGGTTGATGTGCATCGCGTCGACGCCGAGGTCGGCGGGGCGCACGCGGCCGGCGATGGCGTTGAAGTTCGCGCCGTCGCAGTAGAAGTACCCGCCCGCCTCGCGGACGAGGCGCGCGATCTCGACGATGTCGGACTCGAAGAGCCCGCAGGTGTTCGGGTTGGTGAGCATGATCGCCGCGACGTCGGGGCCGAGCTTGGCCTTCAGCGCGGCGACGTCGACGCGGCCGCGCGCGTCGGCCGGGATCGCGTCGACCTCGAAGCCGATCGCGGCGGCCGTCGCCGGGTTGGTGCCATGGGCGGATTCGGGCACGAGCACGCGGCGGCGCGACGCGGCCTCGCCGCGCGCCTCGATCGCCGCGCGGATCGCGACCATGCCGCAGAACTCGCCATGCGCGCCGGCGCCGGGCGAGAGCGCGACCGCCGGCATGCCGGTGAGCGTCGTGAGCCAGTGCGAGAGCTGGTCCATCAGCTCGAGCGCGCCCTGCACCGTCGAGATCGGCTGCAGCGGATGGAGGTCCGCGAAGCCGGCCATGCGCGCCGCCTTCTCGTTGAGGCGCGGGTTGTGCTTCATCGTGCAGGAGCCCAGCGGATAGAGCCCCGCGTCGATCGCGAAGTTCTTCTGGCTGAGGCGCGTGTAGTGCCGGATCACCTGCGGCTCCGAGAGCCCCGGCAGGCCGACCGGCCCCTTGCGCTCCAGGCCGCCGAGGCGGCGCGCCACCTTCGGCGGCTCGGGCAGGTCGACGCCGCAGCGGCCCTCGACGCCCTGCTCGAAGATGAGCTTCTCGTCCATGACGAGGCCGCGATGGCCGGAATGGGTGGCCACCGGCGGCAGCTCCGCCGCGGCGCCGTCGCGCGAGACGCGTCCCTGGGACTTGTCCATCACAGCATCTCCTCGAGCTTGCTGGCGAAGAGGTCCATCTCCGCCTCGGTGTTGGTCTCCGTCGCGGCGACGACGAGCAGGTCGGCGAGCTCGGGCCGCTCGGGCCAGAGCCTGCCCCCGGGGACGCCGGCGAGGATGCCCTGCGCCGCCAGCTCGTCCACCACGCCCGCCGCCGGCACCGGCAGCTTCAGCGTGAACTCGTTGAAGAACGCCTCGGTCACGAGGCGCGCGCCGCGCACGCCGTCGAGCTTCCCGGCGAGCATGACCGCGTTGGCGTGGTTGAGCTCCGCGAGGCGGCGATAGCCGTCCTCGCCGAGCAGCGAGAGATGGATGGTGAAGGCGAGCGCGCAGAGGCCCGAGTTCGTGCAGATGTTCGAGGTCGCCTTCTCGCGGCGGATGTGCTGCTCGCGCGTCGACAGCGTGAGCACCCAGCCGCGCCGGCCATCGGCGTCGACGGTCTCCCCCGTCAGGCGGCCTGGCATCTGGCGGACGTATTTCTCGCGCGTCGCGAACAGCCCGACATGCGGGCCGCCGAAGTTGAGCGCGTTTCCGATCGACTGGCCCTCGGCCGCGACGATGTCGGCGCCCATCGCGCCGGGGGGCGCGAGCAGGCCGAGCGAGACGATCTCGGTGACGACGACGACGAGCAGCGCGCCCTTCGCCTGGCATGCGCGGGCGAGCGGCGACAGGTCGACGACCTGCCCGAAGACGCTGGGGTTCTGGACGACGACGCAGGACGTCTCGGCGTCGACCAGCGAGGCGAGGTCCTCGCCGCCCGCGGGCAGCGGCGGCGCGCACACGGCGCGGAAGTCGCCGAAGCGCGCATGCGTCTCCACGACCGCG
>CANMWW010000214.1 GCA_947500965.1 Alphaproteobacteria bacterium | reverse complement strand
TGCCCGTGTCCACCATCTGTGCGTGGCGCGCAGCGGGCCGGTAGCGGCGGCAATAGGATGGCGCGCACAGGAAGGATCCGCCCTTCACCACCTTGCGCGGGATGCGGAAGGCAGGCTGCAAGCGGTCGTAGGAGGCGTCGACGCCAGGCCCGCGCGGGTTCAGCGGCGCGCAGCACGGCTTTGCGGGATCGGTCGCGTGGCGCGCGCCCCACCAGTCCGCGGTCCACTCCCAGACATTGCCGCACATCTCGAAGAGGCCATGGCCGTTGGGCGGATAGCTGCGTACCGGGCATGTGCCCGCATGGCCGTCCTCGGCGACGTCGCGCCAGGGGAACGGCCCCTGCCAGGTATTGGCGAGGTGGACGCCTCCTGGCGCCAGTTCGTCGCCCCACGCGAACTCGGCGCCATCGAGGCCACCGCGGGCGGCGAACTCCCACTCGGCCTCGCTGGGCAGGTCCTTTCCCGCCCAGCGCGCATAGGCCAACGCGTCCTCGAACGCGACATGCACGACCGGATGGTCATCCCGCCCGGCGAGCGTGGAGCCCGGCCCCTCGGGCGCGCGCCAGTGCGCGCCCGGCGTCCAGTGCCACCAGCGCGACATGTCGCGCGTGTCGACCGGGCCATCGGTCGGGCGGAACACGAGGGAGCCTGGCGCGAGGCGCGACGCCGCGACGCCGGGATAGAGGGTGGGATCAAGGGGGCGTTCGGCGATCGTCTCGTGGCCGGTGAGCGCGGCGAAGCGCGCGAACATGGCGTTCGTGACGGCAGTCTCGTCCATCCAGAAGGCGTCGACGCGAACCGCGTGCCGCGGCTGTTCCTCGGCGTAGTGGACGTCCGAGCCCATGAGGAACGCGCCGCCCGGCACGCGCACCATTCCATCCGTCGCGGACGATGCGCCAGGCGCCGCGGCCGCCGCTTGCAATTGCGCTCGCATCGACGGGGATGTTGCCGATAGTGTCGAAAGCGCAGCCAATACTTTGTGCGCAATCTCGAATTGACCGCAGAGGCATGGCATGGAAATCCGCGACCTGCGCCTCGTGAAGGCGATCGCCGAGCACGGAAGCCTGGTGCGCGCGGCGCGCGTCCTCGGCGTCGCGCAACCGGCGCTCACGCGCTCGCTCGCCGCGATCGAGGCGCGGTTGCGCGGCAGGCTCTTCGAGCGCACGCGACGCGGCGTCGTGCTGACCGATCTCGGCCGCGCGGTGATGGCCGACGGCGCAGACATCCTCCAGCGCGTCGAGCGGTTGGGCGAGCGCCTGGAGGCGGTGCGCGGAGACCAGGTGCGCGACCTGCGCGTCCTGGCCGGCCCATTCGTCGGCGAGTCCGTCGGCGTCGCGGCCGTGGCACGCATGGTCGCGCGCCATCCGGCGGTGAGGATGCGGATGCTGACGTCGAACTGGGCGGAGATCCCGCGCGCCATCCTCGAGCGCGAGGCATCGATCGGCCTGCTGTCGCTCCAGGACCTGGAGGACGACCCGAACCTCGTGGTGGAGCCGCTGCGCCCGCAACCCGGCGTGTTCCTCGTCCGCCACGGCCACCCGCTGGCGCGCCGGCGCGCCATCACCCTGGCCGACATCCTGGGCTTTCCGCTCGTCTTCATCGGCCGCGTGCCGCGGGAGGTCCAGGGACCGATGGCGGAGGCGCGGCACGCCGCACGCAAGGGCGGCGACGCGCATGCCGCCTATCCTGCCCTCGTCATCGAGAGCCCGACCGTGTCGATCGCGGCGCTGGCGCACTCGGACACCGTCACGGCCGTCCCCGTGCCCATCGCCGCGCGCGCGCTACGCGGCAAGGACGTCGTCGCCCTGCGATGGCGAAGGCCGTGGATGACGCTCCGCCCCGGCATCCTGACCCGGCGCGGCGCGCGGCTGGACGAGGTCGAGCGCGATTTCCTGTCGCAGTTGCGGGACGCGGACGCCGAGGCGGCGGAGCAATCCGCCGCGTGGTGCCGGCGCAACCGGATCCCGGCCGACACGTGAGGACGGGCGGCGATGCGCGCCGCCCGCCTCCGCCGCGACGTCAGTACATGTGCTGGCCGCCGTTGATCGACAGTGTCGAGCCGGTGATGAAGGCGCCCTCGTCCGCGACGAGGAAGGCGACGCCGCGCGCGATCTCCTGGGCATGGCCGAGGCGGCCGACCGGGATGCGCGCGATGATCTTCTTCAGCACGTCGGCGGGCACGGCCTGGACCATCTCGGTGTCGATGTAGCCCGGGGCGATCGCGTTGACCGTTATGCCCTTCGCCGCGCCTTCCTGCGCCAGCGCCTTGGTGAAGCCGTGGATGCCGGACTTCGCCGCGGCGTAGTTGACCTGGCCGTACTGGCCCATCTGCCCGTTGACCGAGCCGATGTTGACGATGCGGCCGAAGCCCTTCTCGAGCATCGGATCCCACACGCACTTGCACAGGTTGTAGCAGCTGCCGAGGTTGGTATCGATCACCTGGTCCCACATGTCGCGCGACAGGCGCTTCATCGTGGCGTCGCGGGTGATGCCGGCGTTGTTCACCAGCACCTCGATCGGGCCGACCTCGGCGGCGATCCTCGCCACCGCCGCCTGGCACGCGGCGAAGTCGCCGACGTCGAACTTGTAGGCGGGGATCCCGGTCTCCGCCGTGAAGGCCTGCGCGACCGCCTCGTTGCCGCCGTAGTTGGCGACGACGCGATAGCCGGCCTTCTTCAGGCCCTCGCTGATGGCGCGGCCGATGCCGCGGGTACCGCCCGTGACGAGCGCAACACGTCCAGTCATGTCGATCTCCCTGTCCTGCCGGTTTGTCGTCAGCGCTCGACGCAGAGCGCGATGCCCATGCCGCCGCCGATGCACAGCGTCACGAGGCCCTTGCGCGCGTCGCGGCGCTGCATCTCGAAGAGCAGCGTGTTGAGCACGCGCGCGCCCGACGCGCCGACCGGGTGGCCGATCGCGATCGCGCCGCCGTTGACGTTCACCCTCGACACGTCCCAGCCCATGTCCTTGTTGACCGCGCAGGCCTGCGCGGCGAAGGCCTCGTTCGCCTCCACGAGGTCGAGGTCCGAGGCCTTCCAGCCGGCCTTCTCGAGCGCCTTGCGCGACGCCGGGATCGGGCCGGAGCCCATGATCGCCGGGTCGACGCCCGCGGTCGCCCAGGAGACGATGCGCGCCAGCGGCCTGACGCCGCGCCGCGCAGCCTCGGCGTCGCTCATCAGCACCGCGACGGCCGCGCCGTCGTTGATGCCCGAGGCATTGCCGGCGGTGACCGTGCCGTTCTTGTCGAAGGCCGCGCGCAGCTTCGCGAGCGTCTCGATCGTCGTGCCGTGCTTCGGGTACTCGTCGTCGGAGACGACGACGTCGCCCTTGCGCGACTTCACGGTGACGGGGACGATCTCGTCCCTGAACTTCCCGGCCTTCTGCGCGGCCTCGGCCTTGTTCTGCGAGGCGAGCGCGAAGCGGTCCTGCTCCTCGCGGCCGATCTGCCACTTCTGGGCGACGTTCTCCGCCGTGTTGCCCATGTGGTAGCCGTGGAAGGCGTCCATCAGCCCGTCGCGCAGCATGGTGTCGGCCATCTCGGCGGCGCCCATCTTCACGCCCGCGCGCAGGTGCACGCAGTGCGGCGCCTGGGTCATGCTCTCCTGGCCGCCGGCGACGACGATCGAGCAGTCGCCGTTGCGGATCGCCTGGAAGCCGAGCGCGACCGCGCGCAGGCCGGAGCCGCAGAGCTGGTTGATGCCGTAGGCGGTCTTCTCGGCCGGGATGCCGGCCTTCATCGCCGCCTGGCGCGCCGGGTTCTGGCCGGCGCCGGCCGTCAGGATCTGGCCCATGATCACCTCGTCGACCTCGGCGGGCGCGACCTTCGCGCGCTTCATCGCCTCGGTGATGGCGACCGCGCCGAGCTCGTGCGCGGCGAGGGACGCGAATGCGCCATTGAAGCTGCCCACGGGCGTGCGGGCGGCGGCGGCGATGACGATATCGGCCATGGTTTCCTCCTGTATCTGTCGCGGCGGGGGGCCGCCGGGCGAGCGCTCTATAGCCGGGACCTTACGCCTACCCTACGGCCGCGAACAGCGACGCCCGCGTCAGGATGCCGCAGCCTGCCGCATCCAGCCGGCCACCTCCGGCCACAGCGTCGCGGGGGCCCGGGGCGAGCTCATCATCCCGATATGGCCGAGCGGAGGGGCCAGCACCCGCGCCCCCGGGATCGCGGCCGCCAGCGCGCGCGCCGAGGCCGGCGGCACGATGCGGTCGCGCGACGGCACGACGGCAAGGGTGGGCGCGGCGATCCGGGCGGGGCGCACCGGCCGGCCGCCGACCAGCCAGCGCCCGGCGGCGGGCTCGTTCTCGCCGTACCAGCCGAGCATGGTCTCGCGGGCCACGCGGGCCGCCAGCGGCACGCCGTCGTTGAGCCAGTCCTCCAGCGCCACGAAGCCGGCCGCCTCCTCCGAGGCCTGGTCCATGCGCGAGAAGGCCATGAACTTGCGCGCCGCCAGCAGCGGGTCGAGGGCGGCGAAGAGGCCCTGGAGGACATCGACCGGCACCTCGCCGATCGCCTCCGCCGCCGGCAGCCAGCCGCGCGCCTGCGCCGCCAGCGCGCGCGCGAGGTCCGGCCGGTCGGCGTGGAAGTCCCAGGGCGTGGCGAAGAGCGCGAGCCCGCGCACCGCCGCCGGGCGCAGCAACGCCAGCGGCGCCGCCAGAAGCCCGCCCATGCAGTAGCCGAGGAGGATGGCCGGCCCGCCCGTGGCGGCGACGACATGGTCGAGGCAGCGCAGCAGCCGCCCGGCGACGTAGTCGTCGAGGCCCCAGCCGCGCTCGACGTCGCCGGGCCGGTCCCAGTCGACGAGGAAGGGCCTGAGGCCCGCGGCGGCCAGCGCGCGCGCGAAGCTGCGATCGGGCGCGAGGTCGAGGATGTAGGCGCGGTTGACCAGCGAGGGGACGAGCAGGACGGGCGGCCCCGATCCGCCGGGCGCGCAGTC
>CANMWW010000213.1 GCA_947500965.1 Alphaproteobacteria bacterium | reverse complement strand
CCGAGCTCTTCTTCTCGACCCGCTGATGGCCGCCATGGACGCCCCTCCGAAGATCGCCATCGCCGGACTGCGCAAGGCCTTCGGGCCCAAGAAGGTCCTCGACGGCGTCGACCTGTCCGTCGGCAAGGGCGACTCGCTCGTCGTGATCGGCGGCTCGGGCACAGGCAAGTCGGTGCTGCTCAAGACCATCCTCGGCCTGATCCAGCCCGATGCCGGCTCGATCCGCATCGACGGCGAGGAGACGATCGGCATGGACGCCTCGGCGCGCGAGCGCGCCAACGCGCGGTTCGGCATGCTGTTCCAGGGCGCAGCGCTGTTCGACTCCCTGACCGTCTGGGAGAACGTCGCCTTCGGGCTCATCCAGGGCCGCGGCATGGCCCGCGCCGAGGCGCGCAGGCACGCGATCGAGAACCTCGCCGCCGTCGGCCTGCGGCCCGAGGTCGGCGACCTCTCGCCGGCCGAGCTCTCCGGCGGCATGAAGAAGCGCGTCGGCCTCGCCCGCGCGATCGCGACGCGGCCGGAGATCATCTTCTTCGACGAGCCGACCACCGGCCTCGACCCGATCATGTCGGACGTGATCAACGACCTCATCGTCGCCTGCACCCGCGACCTCGGCGCGACGACGGTGTCGATCACCCACGACATGCAGTCCGCGCGCAAGATCGCGACCCATGTCGCGATGCTGCATGGCGGCAGGATCATCTGGACCGGCCCGATCTCGGAGATCGACCGCAGCGGCAGCGCGCACGTGGAGCAGTTCATCCACGGGCGCGCCGAGGGCCCGATCCAGATGCAGGTCCGGGCCTGAGGGGCCGGACGGCATGGCTAGGCGCGACAACCGCTTCGTCTGCCAGGCCTGCGGCGCGGTCCATTCCAAGTGGGCGGGGCGCTGCGAGGCCTGCGGCGCCTGGAACAGCGTCACGGAGGAGACGGTCGAGGCCGATCGCCCCGGCGGCGTGGGCGGTGGTCGCGCGGGCCGCGCCATCGCCTTCGAGAGCCTCGAGGGCGCGTCGGAGACGCCGCCGCGCGCGGTCACCGGCATCGCCGAGTTCGACCGCGTGCTCGGCGGTGGCCTCGTCGCGGGTTCCGCCGTGCTGGTGGGCGGCGATCCCGGCATCGGCAAGTCGACCTTGCTGCTGCAGGCTGCCGCCGCGCTCGGCCGCACGCGGCGCGTCGCCTATGTCTCCGGCGAGGAGGCGATCGACCAGGTGCGGCTGCGCGCCGCGCGGCTCGGCCTGACCAAGGCGCGCGTCGCGCTGGCCTCCACCACCTCGGTGCGCGACGTGCTCGCCAGCCTCGAATCGAAGGACGCGCCCGACGTCATCGTCATCGACTCGATCCAGACGATGTTCGTGGACACGCTGGATTCGGCACCGGGCACGGTGTCCCAGGTCCGCGCCTCGGCGAGCGAGCTCATCCGCATCGGCAAGAAGCGCGGCGTCGCGATCCTGCTGGTCGGCCACGTGACCAAGGAGGGCACGATCGCGGGCCCGCGCGTCCTCGAGCACATGGTCGACACCGTGCTCTACTTCGAGGGCGAGCGCGGCCACCAGTTCCGCATCATGCGCGCGGTCAAGAACCGCTTCGGCCCGACCGACGAGATCGGCGTCTTCGAGATGACCGACCGTGGCCTGGTCGAGGTGCCGAACCCGTCGCAGCTCTTCCTCGCTGACCGCCGCGACGACGTCTCGGGCGCCGCGGTCTTCGCGGGCATGGAGGGGACGCGGCCGGTCCTCGTCGAGATCCAGGCGCTGGTCGGCCCGCCGGTCCAGGGAACCGCGCGCCGCGCCGTGATCGGCTGGGACGGCAGCCGGCTGGCGATGGTCCTGGCGGTGCTGGAGACGCGATGCGGCCTGGTCTTCGCCAGCCACGACGTCTACCTCAACGTCGCGGGCGGCCTGCGCATCGCGGAGCCGGCCGCCGACCTCGCGGTCGCCGCCGCCCTCGTCTCGGCCCTCAGCGGCCGGCCGGTCCCGCCCGACGCGGTCGTCTTCGGAGAGATCGGGCTCGCAGGCGAGGTGCGCGCGGTGAGCCAAGGGGATGCTAGGCTGAAGGAAGCCGCGAAGCTCGGATTCGCGCGCGCCTTCGTGCCCTCCGGGCGCCGGCGCGGCAAGCCGGGCGACGGGGCGATCACGGTCGTCGCCATCGACGACCTCGGCAGCCTGGTCGCGCAACTCGCCGGCGGCAGGAGCGGCGCGCGCGCGTCCAGGGAGAAGTCGGAGACTGCGTCATGAATCCGGTCGACCTCGGCGTGCTGGGCGCCATACTCCTCTGCGCGCTGATCGCCCTGGTCATGGGCTTCGTGCGCACGATCCTCGCCCTGTCGAGCTGGGCAGGGGCGGCACTGGTGACGGTCTGGGGCTTCTCCTATGTCCGCCCCGTCGCGCGCGACTACGTGTCGCCGCAGCTCCTGGCGGACATCGCCGCCGGGCTTGGCGTGTTCGTCGCCGCGCTGATCGTCTTCTCCATCATCAGCCACCTGCTCTCGTCGATGGTCCGCGGCAGCCCCCTCTCCTTCCTCGACCGCACGCTCGGCTTCGTGCTGGGCGGCGTCATCGGCGCGGTGCTCGTCGCGCTGGTCTGGCTCGGCGCGTCGGCCTTCGTCGAGCGCGACAAGATGCCCGAGGTGCTCCAGACCGCGCGTACCCTGCCGATGGTCGACCCGCTCGCCGCACTCATCCGCACCCTGCTCCCCGCCGAGCTGCGCGGCGCGCCGCGCGAGGCGGCGGGTGCCGCGCGGCAGGGCGACATCTTCCGCGGCGCACTCGATGCCCTCGGCACGCCCGGCGCGCGACCGCCCCCGCAGCAGGGCGAAACGGGCTATAAACCTGACGAACGCCGTCGCCTCGACAATCTCATCGAGACGCGGCAGGGGGCTCCCTCGGGGGGACAGACGCGATGAGCGACCAATCCTCTCTGACGACCAATCCGTTCGACGACGACAAGCTGCGCGAGGAGTGCGGCATCTTCGCCGTCCACGGGCACAAGGACGCCGCGGCGCTCACCGCGCTCGGCCTCCACGCGCTCCAGCATCGCGGCCAGGAGGCATGCGGGATCGTCGCGACGGATGGCCGGCAGTTCCACAGCCATCGCGCGCTCGGCCAGGTGGGCGACAACTTCAGCTCGCAGCGCGTCATCGAGGCGCTGCCGGGCCGGCTGGCGATCGGGCACAACCGCTACGCCACCACCGGCGAGACGATCCTGCGCAACGTCCAGCCGCTCTTCGCCGAGTTCGACTTCGGCGGCTTCGCGCTGGGCCACAACGGCAACCTGACCAACGCGGCCTTCCTGCGCCGCGTGCTCGTCCGCCAGGGCTGCCTGTTCCAGTCGACGACCGACACGGAGGTCATCCACCACCTCATGGCGCGCGCGCATGGCGACGTCGAGACGCGGCTGATCTCCGCCCTCAACCAGGTGGAAGGCGCCTTCTCGCTCGTCGCCATCTCGCAGAACAAGATCATCGGCGTGCGCGACCCGCTGGGCGTCCGCCCGCTGGTCCTCGGCCGCCTCGACGACGCGTGGATCCTGGCCTCGGAGAGCTGCGCGCTCGACATCATCGGCGCCAACTACGAGCGCGAGGTGGAGCCCGGCGAGCTCGTCGTGATCGACGAGGCCGGCGTGCGCTCGACCAAGCCCTTCGGCCGCGCCGCGCGCCAGCGCTTCTGCGTCTTCGAGTACATCTACTTCGGCCGGCCGGACTCGGTGGTCGAGGGCATCTCGATCTACGACGCGCGCAAGCGCATCGGCGCCGAGCTGGCGCGCGAGAGCGGCGTCGCCGCCGACATCGTCGTGCCGGTCCCGGATTCGGGCGTTCCCGCGGCGCTCGGCTACGCCGAGGGCGCGGGCCTGCCCTTCGAGCTCGGGATCATCCGCAACCACTATGTCGGCCGGACCTTCATCGAGCCGACCGACCAGATCCGCCACCTGGGCGTGAAGCTCAAGCACAACGCCAACCGCGCCAAGCTGCGCGGCAAGCGCGTGATCCTCGTCGACGATTCGATCGTGCGCGGGACCACGTCCAAGAAGATCGTGGAGATGGTGCGCCAGGCCGGGGCGACCGAGGTGCACATGCGCATCTCGAGCCCGCCCACCGCGCATCCCTGCTTCTACGGGATCGACACGCCGCAGCGCGAGAAGCTCCTCGCCTTCCAGTACGACGTCGCGGGGATGGCGCGCTTCATCGGCGTCGACAGCCTCGCCTTCATCAGCATCGACGGCCTCTACCGCGCGATGGGCCAGCCCGGCCGCGACAAGGACCAGCCCCACTACTGCGACGCCTGCTTCACGGGCGAGTACCCGACGCGGCTCACCGACCGCGAGAGCGCGGTGACCGAGCTGCCGCTGCTGCGCACCGCGTCGCCCGCCGCATGAGCGCCCCGGCAGGACGGCTCGCCGGCCGCGTCGCGGTCGTGACCGGCGCGTCGCGCGGCATAGGCCGCGCGGTGGCCCTGCGCTTCGCGGCGGAGGGCGCTCAGATCGTGGCGCTCGCGCGCTCGGTGGGCGGGCTCGAGGAACTCGACGACGAACTCCGCGGCATGGGCGCCGCGCCGGCGCTGCTCGTGCCGATCGACCTCGCGGAGCTCGACCGCATCGACCCGCTCGGGCCGCAGCTCTACCAGCGCTTCGGCAAGGTCGACATCCTCGTGGCGAACGCAGCACTGCTGGGCACGCTCGGGCCGATCGGCCACCACGACCCCAGGCTCTGGGACGAGGTGTTCCGGGTCAACGTCCACGCCAACTGGCGCCTGATCCGCACGCTCGACCCGCTCCTGCGCAAGGCCGGCAAGGGGCGCGCGATCTTCGTCACCTCGGGCGCGTCGTCCCGGGCCAATGCCTACTGGTCGGCCTATTGCGCGAGCAAGGCCGCGCTCGACCAGATGGTCCGGGTCTGGGCCCTCGAGCTCGCCTCGACCGAGGTGCGCGCCAACCTGCTCTCGCCCGGGGCGACGCGCACGTCTATGCGCGCCAATGCCTTCCCGGGCGAGGACCCGTTG
>CANMWW010000212.1 GCA_947500965.1 Alphaproteobacteria bacterium | reverse complement strand
TCCGGCCCATCTTGCGGCGCTTCCTTGTTGAGTCTCGGCAAAGCTCAGACTAGCTGCCGAAGACATGATTCAGATTTGCCTCAAAATCATCAGCTCGATAGGAAAAATAAACGCCCTTCTGCCTCGGACGTCAAGCGCCGGTGCGGCCGGGGTTTTGCCGGCGGCGGGCACAAAAGCGGATGATCCGCGGTCCCGGTGGGTCTTGCCCGCTGTGTCGGGGCGGGCATGAGCGTCGGTTGCAGCGCCAGCGAGTGGGATCGGGGACGTCGCCGCCCATGCGTAGGCGCCGCTGATCATGCTGAGCGCGGCGGGTATGGACGAGATGGGATCGCGGGAGGGCCGGTCGCCAGGCGGCGGCGACAGCATCAGCCCGGCGGCGCGCGGGGCTGGAGGGCCATGGCGGCGAGGATGCGGGCGATGACGTCCGGGTCGAGGATCGTCGCGATGGGCTCGAGCCTGCCCTGGCCGCAATTCGGGCAGGTGCGCATGTCGATGTCGTAGACCCGGCGCATCAGGTCGGCCCAGCGCAAGCCCGGCCGGGGCGCGGGCGCATCCGCTCGACCGGCCGAAGCCGCCGCGTCGGCGTCGCGCTGCGTACGGCCGTCATGCCTGGGGCGCGCGGATCCGGGCGATTGCGGGACGACCATCGCACGCAGTTTCGCATTCGGCGCGAGGACACCGTGGAAGCGGATCAAGTGGAGACGCGGGCGGGGCACCAGGGCTGCCAGGCGTTCCATGAAGTCGATCGGCGTCATCTCGAGATGGGTTGTGCCGTCGCGCCAGGGTGTCTTGAGTTCGAACGTCACGCGCGCGGCGCCGTCCCAGCTCAACTGGTCGTCGGCGAAGGCCGGGCGCATGACGTAGCGGCACAGGCGCGCCAGCCGGAAGCGATCCCCGGCCCGGCAGCGCGTCGCCGCATGCAGGCTGAAGCCGCCGATCTCGGCGCAGAGACGCTTGGCCTTGCCCGAACCCGCGGCGTGGAAGCCGCCGCCGATCGTCGCGATGCGGCGCCCGGCCTGCGGGCCGGTGGCGATGCGATAGGTCGTCGAGGCGAGATGGAGGATCGGCAAGGCCGAGGGTCCGTCCGCCGCAGCCATGTCTGCGTCAGCGGCCCGGTCCGGCGCATCCTCGACCCAGGCACGATCGGCTTCGGCGACCACGACGCCGCGGCGAACGAACAGCCGCATCAGCCGCGCGATCATCGCCGCGAGCAGGGCTTGCAACTGGCTTTGCGTCGGCGCCGTCGCCGCCACGAAGCGCGGCCGCCCGTCCCTCCCGACCCGATAGACGCCGTCCAGCGCCAGGCAATGGAAATGGACATTGAGATTCGCCGCCGACCCGAAGCGCTGGATGATCGTCACCGCGCCGGTCGCGCAGAGGGCGTCGCGCAGCCCCGCCAGGGCTGCAAGCTGACGGGCGAGCAGGCGATGCACCACGCCCAGCGCCGGCCCGATCAGGCCCGGTCGGGCCGCAAGCAGCAGTCGCAGAGGGATCGGCAGCGTCAGGACGAATTGGCGCACCGGCACGCGGGGCAGGACCCGGTCGACCAGATGCGCCGCGCTCGCCTCCATGCGCCGCGTGCCGCAGGAGGGGCAGAAGCCACGGCATTTGCAGCTGAAGGCGACGACCGCGTCATGGCCGCAAGACGCGCAGCGAAGCCGCACGATGCCGTGCTCGGGCCGGCCGCAAGCCAGGGTGGCGTCGAACTCGGCCTTGACGAACCCCGGTATGGCCATGCCGCCGGCTTCGGCACGCGCGAAGAAGGCAGGCGCATGCGTGCGCAGCAGGGCATGGAGGGTGGTGTCCTCGGGCCGACGTCGGCGATAGCGAGGCCCGCGACCGGCCAGTTCGCCGGGGGCCGCCGTGGTCGCAAGTCCAGCGCCGTGCATGACCGCGAAGATCGCCGCCACGAGACGGTGCAGTCCCGCGCGCGGACGAAATAGCTGCGCCGTGATGGCAAGGTCATCGGTGTTACGACGGTCGGCGCGATGGGCGGATCGTGTTTGCCGGCAGCTTGCGCGCGGACGCCTGTTCCGTTCTCGTTGCGCGTCCTGGGTCAGGCGGGCGGCCCAGAGCGGCTTCAAGCGTCGGTCGGTCACGCTGGAAGACCGCTTCCCCGCGGCGACACGCGCCGAAGGCCATGCCGTGACGATGGCTGGCGGCTGGACCGAAGGCCGCCTCTCGGCCTGCAGCGCCGCGACGGTCGACGGCGTGCGCGTGCTGGGCGCCGCCGCCAATCCTCCCATGATGCAGGGCTACGCGCTGGCGCGGTGACCGAGCAATCGGATCGAGACCGAGCTACGCCCGGATCTCCGCGTCATCCCTTCGGCGCGTTCGGGAAGAACAGCTGCTCGCCGCCGATCGTGTAGTCGGCGATCGTCTTCTGCCCGGCCGGCGAGATCAGCCAGTCGATGAAGCGCTGACCGGCCTCGGTCTTCACATGCGGGTGGCGCTTCGGATCGACCAGGATCACGCCATACTGGTTGAATAACCGGACGTCGCCTTCGACCAGGATCCTGAGCTGCCCGCGGTTGCGGAAGGCGAGCCACGTCGCGCGGTCGGTAAGGACATAGGCATTGGCGGCGGAACTGGCGTTGAGGGCCGGGCCCATGCCCTGCCCGATCTCGCGATACCAGTCGGAGCGGATCGCGGCGAGGTCGAGCCCCGCCTGCTGCCAGTAGCGCAGCTCCGCGGCATGCGTGCCCGACTTGTCGCCGCGCGACACGAAGGGCGCCTTGGCGGCGGCGATCTTGCGCAGCGCCTCCAGCGTGTCCTTGCCCGCGGCCTTCGCCGGGTCGTCAGCCGGTCCGACGATGACGAAGTCGTTGTACATGACCGGGGTGCGCTTCACCCCGTATCCGTCGGCGACGAATTTCTCCTCCGCCGCCTGATCGTGGACGAAGACCACGTCGGCATCGCCGCGCCGCGCCACGTCCAGCGCCTGGCCGGTGCCCAGCGCCACGACCTTGACCTCGATCCCGGTCGCGACCTTGAAGGCCGGCAGCAGATGGCCGAACAGGCCCGACTGCTCGGTGGACGTGGTCGACGCCACCGTGATGCTGGTCTGTGCCGCCGCGGGCAGCGCGAGCAGCGCCGCCGCGGCGAGCGTCAGGAAACTCCGGCGAAGGACATCCATGGCAGTTCTCCCTTGAGATAGGCCCGCGCCGCTTCGCTGGCGGGGTGCTTGAGGATCCGGTCGACGGGTCCGTGCTCGGCGACCTTGCCGCTTGCGAGCACGACCGCGTCCTCGGCCAGGCGTGCGACCTGACCCAGATTGTGGGACACGAGCAGGATCTTGGTGCCGGCGTCGCGCAGGGCGACGACCAGACGCTCGATCTCTTCCGTCGCGGCGGGATCGAGGCTCGCGGTTGGCTCGTCGAGCAGCAGCAAGTCAGGGCGCCGCGCCCAGGCGCGCGCGAAAGCGACGCGCTGCTGCTCGCCACCGGACAGCCGCCGCGCCGCATCCTGCGCGCGGGCGGCAAGGCCGACGCGCTCGAGCGCGGCGGCGACCCGCGCGGCGCGCTCGGCCGCCGAAATCGGCTCCGCCTCGACGGCCAACGCGACGTTGCGCACGACGCTGGCACGGATCAGCGCAGTCTTTTGGAAGACGAAGGCACGGCGCGGCGCGGGCGACCGGCCGCCAGGACCGAACGCGATCGTCCCCCGGCCCGGCCGCACCAGACCGTCGAGCGCGCGCAGAAGCGTGCTTTTCCCGGCGCCGTTCGGACCGATGATCGCGGTGATGCCGCGCGTCGCGATCTCGGCCGTGAAATCGTCCAGCACCGCCCGGCCACCGGCGAGCAGTGTCAGCCCCTTGATGAGGATCGGGAGCATTCCGGGGTTCTCAGCCATAGCGTCGCGCGGCATGGCTGCGCAACGCCGCAGCGGCGGCGTTGACGACGATCACGATCGCGAGCAGGACAAACCCAAGCGCGAGCGCAAGCGGCAGATCCCCCTTCTGGGTCTCCAGCGAGATCGCCGTGGTCATTGTCCGTGTATGGCCGGCGATGTTGCCGCCCACGACCAGCACCGCACCGACCTCGGCGATGGCACGGCCGAAGGCGGCAAGCACCGCGACAGCCAGCGAAAAGCGCACGTCGAAGACCAGGGTTCGTGCGCGCTGCAAGGTCGACAGGCCCATCGCGCGCAGCTGTTCGCCCAGTTCGCCGTCGGCATCCTCGACGATCTGCCGCGTCAGGGCCGCGACCAGCGGAGTCACCAGCACCGTCTGGGCGACGATCATGGCGCCGGGGGTGAAGAGCAGCCCCAGATGGCCGAGCGGTCCGGAGCGCGACAGCGCCAGATAGACCACGAGGCCGACGACGACCGCCGGCAGCCCCATCAGCGCGTTCAGGACGACGACCACGACAGCGCGTCCGGGGAAGCGCGCGATGGCGACCAGCGCACCGACCGGGATGCCGATCGCGCAACCGATCGCCGACGCCGCGACGCTGACCCGTAATGACATCGTCGCGATCCCGGCGACCGCTGGGTCGAGGACGAGGAGCAATCGCGCGGCTTCAGCAAAGGTTTCAAGCATTCCGGCCCCAATCTGCCCTGGCCGGCTGCATGTTCAATATGAATGCGCTTGCCTATCCGACGATGCCCGGGGCATTGAGCCCGGGGTGGCGGCGTGGAATCATCGCGCCATGGACGCAAGGCGCCCCAGGGTCACGCTCGCGCTGGACGGCCGCATCGAGGCGGGCGGCGCGTCGCTGCCGCTCGCCGGCACGCTGGACCTGCTCGAGGCGATCGCCGCCACGCGCTCGATCCAGGGCGCGGCGGCGCGCGCGGGCCTGTCCTATCGCGGCGCCTGGGGCAAGCTCGCGGCGCTCGAGGCGGCGCTGGGTCGTCGCGCGGCTGCGAAGACCAAGGGCCATGGCACGGAGCTGACCGCCGCCGGCGAGGCGCTGCGCGCGGCCCTCGACGCCGCGCGGCGCCGGCTGGAGGCGCCGCTGGCGCGCGAGGTCGCCGCGCTCGGGGCCGCGCTCGCCGCGCT
>CANMWW010000211.1 GCA_947500965.1 Alphaproteobacteria bacterium | reverse complement strand
GCGGCGGCGGCGCCGGGCTCCGAGGGGCCGGCGAGCTGGCCGGCCAGGCCAGGCGCGACGCCCGCGTCCGCCGTGCGCGCGAGCAGCAGGCCCGTGCCGAGCATCAGGATCGCGATCGTCAGGAACAGCAGCGTCGGCATGCCCGGGACGAGGCCGATCAGCACGAGGATCGCGCCCGCGACGATGAGCACGTCCGGGTAGCGCGCGAACTGGCGCGTGACCACGCTGTCGGTCGTCTCCGTGCCGCTGGTCTTGGTGATGATGAGGCCGGTCGCCGTCGCGATGATGAGCCCGGGGATCTGGGCCACCAGCCCGTCGCCGACCGACAGCGTCGTGTAGGTCTTCAGCGCATCGCCGAAGGCGAGGCCGCCCTGCGCGACGCCGACGACGAGCCCGCCGACGATGTTGACAACGATGATGATGATGCCGGCGATCGCGTCGCCCTTCACGAACTTGGAGGCGCCGTCCATCGCCCCGAAGAACGAACTCTCGTCCTCCAGGTTGCGGCGCCGGCGCCGCGCCTCCGCCTCGTTGATGAGGCCCGAGGACAGGTCTGCGTCGATCGCCATCTGCTTGCCCGGCAGCGCGTCGAGGGTGAACCGCGCGCCGACCTCGGCGATGCGCCCCGAGCCCTTGGTGATGACGAGGAAGTTGATCACCATCAGCACGGTGAAGACGATGGTGCCGATGGCGAGGTTGTCGCCCATCACGAAATGCCCGAAGGCCTCGATCACGCGCCCCGCGCTGCCGGCGCCGTTGTGGCCCTCGGACAGGATGAGGCGCGTGCTCGCGACGTTCAGCGCAAGGCGGAACGTGGTGATGACGAGCAGGACGGTCGGGAACGAGCTGAAGTCCAGCGCGCTGCGCACGAAGATCGTCAGCGACAGGATCACCAGCGATCCCGCGAGCGACAGCGTGAAGAACACGTCGAGCAGCCCGGCCGGCACCGGCAGGATGAGGATCCCGACGACGCCCAGCACGCCGAGGCTGAGCAGGCTCGGCCCCGCCCGCGCGCGGTCGAGCATGCCGCCCGCCGAGGCTATCGCGTCGCGGAGCGCGACCACGCCGCTACGCACCGTAGCGCTCCAGCTTGTTGCGCAGGGTCTGGATCGAGATGCCGAGGATCGTCGCGGCCCGCGTGCGGTTGCCGTAGCAATGCTCGAGCGTCGCCTTGATCAGCTGCTCCTCGAGTTCCGCGATCGACCTGCCCACGAAGGCGCCGATCCCGCCGGGACGAACATCCTCGTTCGGCGCCGGCGGCGCGGCGGGCGCCGCGACCTCGACGGGAACGGGTCGCGCCGGGGCCGCGGGCGCCTCCGGGGAAAGGTCGCGAGGCGGCGACGGCGCGGGCGCGACCTGCGCGACACGCTCGGCGTAGCTCCGGCTCGCGAGCGCCGCGCCCTGCTGGCGCGTGAAGATGATGTCCTCCGCCTCGATCGAGGCGGAATTGGCGATCAGCACCGCCCGGTACATCGTGTTCTCGAGTTCGCGCACGTTGCCGGGCCAGTCGAAGGCCTCGAGCCGCGCCATCGCGCCGGGCGAGATGGACTTGGGTGGCAGCGTGTTGCGGGCGCAATGCTTCTGCACGAAGTGCTCGGCGAGCGGGGCGACGTCCAGCGGCCGCTCGCGCAGCGGCGGGAGTTCGACGTTGATGACGTTCAAGCGGTAATAGAGGTCCTCGCGGAAGCGCCTCGCCTCGACCTCCGCCATCAGGTCGCGGTTCGTGGTCGCGACGATCCGCAGGTCGACGGAGACCGGGCCGCGCCCGCCGACGCGGTCGATCTGGCGCTCCTGGATGGCGCGAAGGAGCTTCGCCTGGAGCTTCAGGTCCATCTCGCCGATCTCGTCGAGCAGCAGCGTCCCGCCGGCCGCCTCCTCGAACTTGCCGAGCCGCCGGGCGAGCGCGCCCGTGAAGGCCCCCTTCTCGTGGCCGAACAGCTCGGACTCGAGGAGCTGCTCGGGGATGGCCGCGCAGTTGATTGAGACGAACGGGCCGGATGCCCGTCGGCTGGCACGATGGACGTGCCTGGCGATCACTTCCTTGCCGGTGCCGGTCTCGCCGATGACCAGCACGGGAGCATCCGACTGGGCGACGCGATCGACGACGGCGACCACGCGCTTGAGCTCCGGCGAGCGCGCGATGAGTTCCGGCACGGGTTCGTCGAGGGCGGAGACGATCTCGCGGAGCAACGCCTCCTCGGCCGGCAGGCTGACGACGTCCCGGATGCCGATCTCCACGAGCCAGTCGGCGTCGATGCCGCGGCCCGCGCGCGCGAAGCCGTAGACCGGCGTCGCGCCGGCCGCCGCGCGCACGGCCTCCGCCAGTTCGCGCCCTGCCCCGAGTTCCACGAAGACCGCGCGGAACGGCTCGCCGGCGTCGAGGCGCGCAAGGAACTGGCTCGACCCGTCGCAGGCGACCGGCGCCGCGCCGACGCGCTTCAGGATCAGCGCGAGGTTGTCGAGGTCGAAGCGCGTCGCGCCGATCAGGCAGACTGGCGGGCGATTGGTCGCCATGCCTCAGCCGTCTTCGATCTTGAGGACCTCGGTCATCGACACGCTCAGCCGGTCCCCCTGGACCACGAGTTCGCCCTTGGCGACGCGGCGGTTGTTGACCCAGATCTCGATCGGCTCGCCGACCTTGGCGTCGAGTTCGATGACGGCGCCGCGTCCCAGCTTCAGCAGGTCGTTGACCGACAGCATGGCCTTGCCGAGCACGGCCATGACCTGGACCGGTATCCTGAAGACCGAGGATTCCGGTGGCATGGGCACGACCGTGCCGGCCGGCGCGCTCGATGCGAGCGCCGAGCCGATCGTCGGTTCCCCGAAGTCCGGGAGGGTGGGCGAGGGTTCCTTGTCGTCGCTCATCTCACTTGACCTCCGTCGCGCCGCCGGCCGCGCTGCGCAGCGCCACCAGCAGTCGGTCGTAGTCGATCACGATCGCCCCGCCGGAAGATGCCTCGAGGGAGGAACGCAGTTCCCCCGCGGCGCCGCGCGCCACGACCTCGACACCCTGCGCCTCGAGGAGGGCGGACAGGCCGCCGCCATCGCCCTGGAGGATCTCCAGCGTCTGGGGCGACAGCACGAGCCTGCCGCCGGTCCGCGTGCCTCGGCGCAGCGCCTCGAGGACATGGCTCCTGAACAGGGCCTCGATCGCGTCGCGCCCGCCCGGTGCGGCCAGCCGCTCGACAAGCGCGACGATCACGCGCTCGCTCTCCCGCGCATGCTCGTCGAGGCGTTCGCGATAGGCGTCACGCAGCCGAGAGAAGGCCTCCTGCATGTCGGCGAGCGCGGCCGACAGGCGCGCCGCGGCGACCTCGCCGGCCTCGCGTGCACCGTGGGCGGCGCCCTCGCGAAAGCCGGCGGCCCGGCCCTCTTCCCGCGCCGCGCGCTCGCGGGCAGCAGCCTCGTCCGCGCGCCGCTCCTCGATCGCGGGCAAGCCGGGCGGGCGGGACGACGGCACGACCGCCGTCCCCGGAAACAGAGGCTCGAAAACACCTTGCCGAACGGCCACGAGGCCGGACCCAGCGCTTGCCATGCACCTTCCCCGAAAATCGCGGGTACTTTGGTTCCAACGGCGCGCGGCCGGCGCAGGGATTGGTCCGATTCAGGGCGTTCGCGGCGGCTCAGCCACCCTTGCTCTTTGCTTGCACGAACTGCTCGATCGAGCTGCGGACGGACGACAGCCGCCCCAGGGTGCTTTCCATCTTCTGGAAACGCGCCATCAGCGTCTCGCGCTGCCTGTCGAGGCGCTCGCGCAGCGCGTCGATGCGCGCCTGGCGCTTGGCGTTGAGGTCGTCGACCTCCGAGATCGCCTGCGCGACGCGGCCGGTATCGGCGCGCGAATACTGGTCGGCGAGGAAGAACAGTTGCGTGCCGAGCCCGGTGCGGACGGCAAAGCCAGACTTGTCTCCGTCGGTCGTCGCGCCGGTGTAGATGAAGGAAAGGCCCTCGATCGGCCCGCTGGCGGCCGTGTATGCGCTGCCGGAGCGGGCGAGCGCGATCGTGCCGCCGCCGGAGACCTTGAGCGACGCGACGCCACCGGAGAAGCTCAGGGTGTAGCTGCCCGAGGCGTCCTTCGCCTTGTCGCCGAAGCCGGCGAGGGAAATGTCCGAACCATCCGGGACGAAGCGTAGCTCGAACAGGCTGCGCACGCGCTCCGGGTCGTTGATGAGAACCTCGGCGAGCTTGTTCTCGTCGACCTGGAGGGCGCCCTTGGCGAGCGGATCCGCGCCATCCGCAGCGAGCGTGACACCTATGTCGGGCAAGGCCAGCAGTCCATTCGTCGCTGCGACGCTGAACGTACGCAGTGTCTCGAGGCTCGCCTTGAGGTCCCTGAGCGCGCCGACCTTCGCCAGGACGCTCTCGGTCCGGTAGGTCCCGGTCACGGGATCGACTTGCGTCTGCTCGTTCGCGAAGCGGACGGCACCGTTGTAGGCCTCGACGAAGCCGGCGACCTTCTGCGCGATCGCGCCCGTGTCCGTGCCGACCTCCAGCCTGATGCGCGTCTGCGGCTCGGCCTGCAGCAGCTTGATCGTCAGGCCGCTGATGGCGTCGTCTATGGCGTTGCCTGGCCGCCGCACCACCGCGCCGTCCAGCAGGATGCGCGCTTCCGCCGGACGCTCGATCGTCTCCGTCGTGAAGGTCGCCGACGTGCCGGCCGCCGGGAGCATCTCGATGGACAGGAACCGGTTGGGGGCGTCCGTGGTGAAGAGCAGCTGGTGGTCGGTCGCCGAGACGGCGATCTGGCTGGCGACGAGGCCGGATGGCGCCGCCCCCTCGTTGGTCGCGTTGATCCGCGCTCGCAGGTCGGCGAGCGAATCCCCGGCCGCGACCGCCACCTCCGTGGCGAGCGCGGCGCGCCACTGGCTCGTCGTCGTGACGACATTGCCCGCGTCGGCGAGGAGCGATGCCGCCACGTGCAGCACGCCCCCCGCCGACTCGGTCGATGCCGTCGCGCCGGCGAGCGCGTCAATGCGGGCCTCGAAGGCGGCGGCGATCGACGCCGGCGTC
>CANMWW010000210.1 GCA_947500965.1 Alphaproteobacteria bacterium | reverse complement strand
GCTGTTGATGACGATCGCCTCGGGCGCGATGGCCGCGGCGGATGCGGCCGGCTCGCCATAGACGATGCCGTGGTAGATCTCGTCCGAGACGAGGCGCACGCCGCGGCGCGCGCACCAGGCGCCGAGCGCGGCGAGCTGCGACGCGCCGAGCATCGTGCCCGTGGGGTTCGCCGGGCTCGCCACGATCAGCCCGTCGAGCCTGCCCGCGGCCTCGAGCCTCTCGATCGTCGGCTGGTAGCGGTCGCCGGCATCGGCGGGGATGCCGACCACCTCGACGCCGAGCGCCGAGAGGATGTTGCGATAGGCGGGGTAGCCGGGGTCGGCGATCGCCACGCGGTCGCCGGCGTCGAAGGCGGCGAGGAAGGCCAGGATGAAGGCGCCCGACGAGCCGGTCGTGACGACGACCCGCCCGGCGGGCACGTCGATGCCGTGCACGGCGCGGTAATGCGCGGCGATGCGCTCGCGCAGGCGCGGCAGGCCCAGCGTCTCGGTGTAGCCGAGCCTGTCCTCGCGCAACGCGCGCGCGGCGGCGTCGAGCACGGCGGCCGGCGCGCCCTCGCCCGGCTGCCCGATCTCCAGGTGGACGGCCCGCTCGCCCGGGCCGCGCGCCGCGCGGTCGCGCGCGGTCGCCGCGCGCAGCACGTCCATGACGATGAAGGGCGCGATGGCGCTCCGGCGGGCGGCCTTCAGGGCCAAGGCAGGGCTTCCATTCCGGTCAGCGCACGCCACCGACCGCGAGGCCGTTGCCGCGCTGGTCGTGGCGCACGCGGCAGGCGGTCGGCTCGACGATGATGCCCGCCGGGCAGGAGATCGCATTCACCCGGCCGAGCGGTGGGCTCTCCACGACGCGCTGGCCGCGCGCGACGGCGCCCGGCTCGCCGAGCACATCGGGGCTGCCGCCCGGGACGAAGAGGCGCGGGCGATCGACGACCTCGCCGAGCGACTCGCGCCGCACGATCGACGACAGGCCTGCGGCGACGAGCGACGCCGCCGCGCCGCGCCCGCCGCCCGAGGCGCCCGCGAAGACGAACTGCTCGGAGTCGGCGCGCGCCGCGAACGCGCCGCGCCCCGCCGCCGCGCGTATCGCCATCATCGCGGAAAGCGAAGCCGTGCCGGGGCTGGCGCCCCCCGTCGACGGAGCGGCGAGGATCACGCCGCCGGCCGCGCGTCCCGACCCGAAGAACCCTCCGGCGGACACGGCGCAGGCGGCAGCGCCACCCTCGACATCGACCGCGACGAGCGTCGCTGTCGCCGGGCTCTCGGGCAAGGCTGCGGGCGGCTCGGTGGCGGAAACCTGGCCGGCCCGGTAGTCGGCCATCATGGCCTGGGCACGCCGCGCGGATATCGCATCGGTCACCAGGGCGAAGTCCGAGAGGTCGAGCCCGGCCCAGCGCCGCGCGTCGGCGAGCGCCCGCTTCTGCGCCTCGACGAGGAGGTTGGCCTGCTCGGCGGGCGAGGCATCGGGCCAGCGCGGCGCGAGCATCTGCCAGACCTGCGCCTGGTAGACGCCGGCCATCGACGGAGGCGGCAGGAAGGCGACGCGGGTCTCGCGGAGCGTGACGGTCAGGGGTGCCCTGAACTGCGGCGCCGCGACGGCGAACGCCTCGTCGGTGAAGCGCGCACCCGCGGCGCGGGCCGCGTCGACGAAGCGGCGCGCGCCCTCGCCCTCGTGGAACTCCTTCGCGCCACGGCTGCGGATCAGGGCGAGGGTGTCCGCGAGCGCGGGCTGGACGAGCCGCTCGCCCTCGCGCAGCGGCCTGCCGCCGGGAGCCAGCAGGCGCGACAGTTCCGGGCTGCCCGCGATGACGGACATGTTCTCGGCGATGTCGTGCGCCAGCGCGCGGGACACCGGATGGCCGAAGCGCGCCAGCGCCTCCGCGGGGCCGACCAGCTGCTCCCAGCGCGCGCGGCCGTAGCGCCCCTGCATCACGAAGAAGCCGCGCGCGTTCATCGGCGCCGGCGCGGCGGCGTCGCGCGGGGTGAAGTCCACCGCCTCCATGCGTCCGAGCCGCGCGTCGAAGACCAGGCAGGCGCCGCCGCCCCCGAGGGTCGCCACCGATGGAAGGGTCGCGGACAGGGTGAAGTAGGCCGCCGTGACCGCGTCGACCGCCGTGCCGCGCGCCGCCAGGACATCGCGCGCCGCCAGGGCCGCGCGCGGCTCGTCCACGGCCGCGCCGCCCACGAAGACCGCCGCCGGACCGCCCTTGGACGCATCGTCGGAGGAACACGCGGCCGCCATGATCGCGAGGCAGCATGCCGCCAGCCGTGCCAGCGCGACTGGATTGCGGCGCGCCCGCCCACTAGCTTCGCGGGTAGTGTCCCCCGATCCGAGGGAAGAAGGCCCAGACGTGAAGCCAGACCGCGCCCCGCCGGCGCATCCCGTGTCCCGGGGCAGAAGACTTCTGAGGAGCATCGGTAGCCTGATCCTGCGCGCTGCGGTCGCCATGGCGCTCGCGGGGGCGCTCGCCCCGCGCGCGGAGGCGCAGAGGCGACCTGTCAGCTTCATCCGCGACGCCGAGATCGAGGCTACCATCAGGTCCTTCGCGGCGCCACTTTTCGCGGCCGCGTCGCTCGACCCCGCGGCGATCAGCGTGCACCTCGTCAACGACAGGTCGCTCAACGCGTTCGTCGCGAACGGCCTGAACATGTACCTGAACACGGGCCTGCTGATGCGAAGCGACAACGCCGGGCAGGTGATCGGCGTGATCGCGCACGAGACGGGGCACATCCAGGGCGGGCACCTCGCGCAGATGCGCGAGCAGATCAGCCAGTCGATGGTGCCGATGATCCTCGAGATGCTCGCGACCTTCGGCGCCGCGGGCGCGGGGATGCGTCCGGGCAACCCGAACGACTGGGGCGGCGTGCGGGGCGGAGGCGGCCCCACCGTCACCGAGCGCTTCCTGCTGCGCTACTCGCGCGGCATGGAGAACCAGGCCGACCAGGCCGCCATCTCGCTCCTCGAGCGGACCGGGCAGTCCCCCCGCGGCCTGAAGGAGTTCCTCGACATCCTCGCCGACCAGGAGCTGCTCCAGGTCGGCAGGCAGGATCCCTACGTGCGCACGCATCCCGTGACGCGCGAACGCGTCGAGTTCCTGCGCGCGCACCTCGCGAAGTCGCGCTTCGCCAGCACGCCCACCAGCCCGGCCGTCGAGGAGCGCCACGCGCGCATGCGTGGCAAGCTGCGCGGCTTCCTCGAGCCGGGACGGGTGAACACGACCTACAAGCCGGGCGACGAGTCGCTCGAGGCCCGGTACGCGCGCGCCATCGCCGCCTACAAGACCCTCGCCTTCGCCGAGTCGGCGCGCATGCTCGACGCGCTGATCCGCGAGCGCCCCAGCGATCCCTTCTTCATCGAGACGCGTGCCCAGTTCCAGCTCGAGCAAGGCAAGGCCGAGGAAGCCCGCGCCCTCTACGCGCGGGCCGTGGCGCTGGCGCCGAACGAGCCGCTGATCGTGCAGGCGCTGGGCTCGGCCGAGCTGCAGGCCGGCGCGACCAAGGCGGCGATCGCGACGCTGGAGCGCGCGCGGCGCCTGCAGCCCCAGGATGCCGATACCTGGCGGCTGCTCGCGCAGGCCTATGGGCGCGACAACCAGCTCGGGCTCGCCGACTACGCCCAGGCGGAGCATTATGCCCGCCTCGGCAGGCGCGACGACGCAGCGCACTTCGCCGAGCGCGCGATGCGCCAGCTGCCGCCCCACGGCCCGGCTTGGCTGCGCGCGCAGGACATCAGGGAAACCAGCCAGCGGAGAAAAGAGTGAGGCGCCGCGACTTCATCTTCACCGGGCTTGCAGGCACGGCGCTCGCCGCCTGCGCCTCCCCATCCCCGCCCGAGCCCCTCGCGCAGCTTCCCGACGGCCGCCTCCTCGTCGTGGCCCCGGCCGCCGACTTCGATCCCGCGCGACCGCCGCCGGGCTGGTCCAGGCATGGCGACCGCGCGGCGCGCATGCGCGTCTTGCCGGAGGCCGGGCGCTCGGTCCTGAGCTTCGACGCGCCCGGCGGCGACACGATCCTGCGCCGGATCGACGGTGGCCTCGTGTCGACGCCGATCCTGCACTGGCACTGGAAGCTGGAGCCCTCGGCCTTCGATGGCGCGGGCGACGGCCTCCCGCGCGGGTTGCGCATCATCGTCGGGCTGGATGGCGGCGGCTCCCCCGCGCTCATCCAGCCATCGCGATGGATGCGCTGGGGCGCCGGACTGCCCGACCACCAGAGGCGCATCGAGCTCTCGCTGTCCGGCGCGGGCGTGGCGCGCCGCGAGCTCGCGCGGCTCGAACTCGCCGCGACCGCGGAGGATGGCGCGCGCCGCGTGCTGCGGCCGGCAGCCCAGGGCCTCGCCGGCGGCTGGATCGCCGAGAGCGCGGACCTGCTCGGGCTCTATCGCGACTTCTTCCCCCGGGATTCGGTCGCCACGGCCAGGATCTCCTTCGTGGCGCTGGGCGCGATGCCCGCGCGCCTGCCCGAGGCCGCGCCGCAGGCGATCGGCCATGTCGTCGAGGTCCAGCTCTTCAGATGAAACGCATGCTCTCCGCGCGCGGACTCGCGCTCGCGCTCTGCCTCGCGATCCCCGCCATCGCGCCGCAGGCGCAGGCACAGGTCCTCTCGGCGCCCCAGGAGGACGCGGTGCGCGCGATCGTGCGCGACTTCATCCTGCGCAACCCGGAGATCCTGGTAGAGGCGCTGAACGCGCTGGAGGAGAAGCAGAAGGCCGAGGCCGCCTCCGGCCAGGTCGAGGCGCTGCGCCGGGTTCGAGCCGACCTGCTGCAGGATCCCGGCTCGCCCGCCATCGGCCCGGCGAACGCCGACGCGGTGCTGGTCCAGTTCTTCGACTACCGATGCCCGTACTGCAAGCAGGTGGCCGAGCCGGTGATCGCGCTCGCCCGCGCCGACCCGCGGCTGCGGGTGGTGTTCAAGGAACTCCCGATCCTCGGGCCGGACTCGGTCGTGGCCTCGCGCGCGGCGCTGGCCGCCGCGATGCAGGGCCAGTACCAGAAGTTCCACCTCGCGCTCATGGCGCGACGCGGGTCGCTCGACGAGGCATCGGTG
>CANMWW010000209.1 GCA_947500965.1 Alphaproteobacteria bacterium | reverse complement strand
GGGGGGGGGGGGGGGACTCAACCGAGACATGAATTTCGCACTGCCAATCAATATATGTGCATCCCCCCAAGATTGCTAAATCCATAAATGCAACTACTGGGTGTAAGGGATATATGTCGTCTATCATCGGTACAGTGACAAGCTTGCGACCATCTACCCCGGCACGTCAGCGACCCCAGGTCCCCGGCAGGATCACGAGGCTTCCACCCATCCCGAGCTTGAAGCGCGCGATCCCCGGCGCGTCGTCCGTAGCCACCCCTCCGAGGTCGAGCCTGGCGACGCCCAGTCGGCGAAGTTCCCCGAGGGCCGCCATCAGCACGAGGCGATGGCCACCCTCCTTGCGTCCATCGGGCGTCGAGAAGCCGGCGACCCATGTCGCCTCGTCGCCATGCACGAAGAACAGGCCGGCCGCCGCGGTCGATGCCCCGCGTTCCGCGACCGTCGAGAAGACGCTGGCGGGTTCCTCCATCGTCGCCATCGTCGCGAGCATGCGGCCGGGCGGGCCCGAGAAGCCGCGCGCGCCGCGCAAGCCCTCGTAGCGGTCGACGATCTCCACCACGGCCCGTCGCTCGCGCGTCGTGCGCGCGCGCAGGCGTCCGCCCCGCTCAGCCGCCGCCAGCGCGTTGCGCCACTTGCCGTGCAGCAGCGCGCGCTGGGCGGCCGGGTCGGCGAGCACCGGCACGATCGAGGTCGCATGCCCGGTCATGACCCGGCGCAGCCCGGCGCGGCGCGCAACCGCGTCGGCATGGCACGAATCGCGGACATCGGGGGTCCAGAACGACATCGCGAAAGGATGCCTGCGGAACGCCACCCGCATGAAGCCGTCCATCGCCGCATCCATCGATCCCTCGCCCTCGGGCGGGCGGATCCAGACCGGCCCGCGCAGGCATTCGCGCACGGGCCACAGTCCCCACCAGCGTCGCTCGCAGATGGTGGCGACGGCTTGTTCCCCGAGCGCGAGGAAACGCATGGCAGCCCTCCCGGTCGCCGCCATCGCCTGCGCATGGGCCCATCCCTGCTCGAAGGGAAGGCGCGGCGCGAGGGCGAGCAGCCGCCGCGCCGTGGCCTGGTCGATCTCCTCCCATGCCTGCGACATCATGCACCGCTTCGGTCCGGCTTGGCCGGCGGGCCGCGATCCGCGGGGGCACCATGCGCGCCATGGATGGACACCGGACCATCGCGGTGCTGGCGCTCGTGGCGCTCGCCCTGGCGGCTCCCGCGTCTCGCGGCGCGCGTGCCGCGGACCCCGCGCCCAACCACTCGGGGAGCGCGCAGCCCTTCGTGGGGTTCCACAAGCTCGACCCGATCGTGATGCACAACGGCAAGGGGCGCCTCGTGATCGAGCCCTTCGTGAGGTTCCGCGAGGAGCATCGCGCGACGCTGGATGGAACCGGCCCGCATGCCTTCAGCGCCGACGCGCAGCGCTTCGCCGCCATGATGATCCGCCATCGCCTCACCCTCCTCTGGCTCGATCGCCGTCAGTCGATCGACCGGGAGGACGTCGCCGGCACGATCGGTTCCGTGATCAACGAGGTCGTCAGCCTCGACGCGGTGGAATCCGTCTCGTTCACCCGCTTCTCCGTGCGCTAGGGGCGCGCGCCGCCTCGCAGGCAATCGTCGATCGCCTCGCAGAGCGGGCAGTCCCCGCCCGCCACCGCGCCGGGCAGCGGGAACTCCACCACCTCGCCCTCCACGAGGTCGCCCACCAGCAGGCGCTGCCCGCTTCGCAGCGCGGACAGGAACGCGATCCGGTCCATGTTGGCGCGACGCCCGCGTTCCTCGGCGCGCATCCCCATCTCCACGGCGCGCCACGACCAGTCGTCGATCCGCGCGGCGTTGTCGCTGTCCGTCGGCACGGCGCGGATGGTCGAGGCCGGCTGCCGATCGAGCCTCCATCGCAGCATCCGCAGCGCAGCCCCGGTCCTGCGGTCGATGTCCCACTCCGGCACGACCGGCTTGCGCTCGGCGTCGAACACGACGAATTCCGTCTCGAGGTCCCGCCGCGCCCCGTCGCGCCGACAGGAAATCCTCAATTCGTAGAGGTTGCCTCGATCGCCGCTCGCACGTCCCGCGGCCATCCGCCACGTCGCGTCGGTGAAACGGTCGCGCGTCACGGCACCGATCCAGTCCGCGCCCGCGGCCGCGGCGGGAGGCGCCTCGGCACCGCCGCCCGCCTGGGCTTGCGCGCAGGCATGAGCCGCCGGCAGCGCGAACACGCACACGATCGCCAGTGCCACCATGGCCCGGCTCACCGGCAGGCCCCGCGATCGGACCCGACCTGCATGCAGGAGAGGCCGCCCGAGAAGCGCCAGCGCCCCTGCTCGCGCCGTACCGACAGTCCGTTGCTGAAGGAGATCCAGCCCGTCGCGCCGCGCCAGCCCTCGATGCCGTTCGAGATCCTGATGGCGTCCGGCCTGGACCTGTCCACGCGAAGCCGCCCGGGCAGCATGACCGAGCCGTCGGGCTGCAGGGCGACCACGCCCCGCGAGCCACACTCGACCACCGTCGCGGACGCCGAGGAGCAGGAGACCGGCGCCTCCACCCCCGAGGCGATCACGAGGAACAGCGCCGCCTCGACCGCGTGCAGGACGTCAGCCATGGGTGGCGAACCGGTCCGGCCCGACGGGAAACCGGTCCGCTGCGGCGGCATCAAACTTCGCGCCTCGCGCGCTTGCCGCTAGTGACTCGGGTCGGAAAGCTGCGCGGGAGGAACTGCCGTGAACGTCGAATTCGGCGGCGAGATCATCAAGCTCAACTGCAGGCCCGAGGACGAGGGCTACTGCCGCTTCCTCGCCGACAAGGTGAGGAAGCTCGCCGAGCAGCAGTCCGGCGGGGACGCGATGCTCACGCCCGCGGAACTCATACTGCTCGCCGCGATGGCGATGGCCGACGAGCTGTACGGGAACGAGTATGGAGCACCGCCGCCCTCGGCCGCCGAGGGGCCGGATGCGCTTGCCGAGCGCGAGGCGCTCCAGGGCGTCTTCCGGCATCTCTGACCGCCCCCGGCGCCTTCACGCCGTCGCGGGGCGCGGGACGAACTGGTCGACGAGGATCCGGTCGGCCATCGCGCGGATGTCGACCGCCGCCGTGCTCGCGGGGAAGCAGGTCGAGATGGGCTGCTGCCTGCGGATGGCGAGCGACACGCTCGCGTCGGCCCTCACGAACCCCAGGGATCGTGGCTCGGCCTGCAGGAAGCGACGCAGCACGCCACCGAACTGCCGGATGAGCGTATCGGCCTCGCTGGCCGTCTGGACCATGTTCGGCGTGATGACGATCCGGGAGCGCAGGGCGAAGGGAAGCGCCTTCACCACCGCGTAGGCGTCCATGATCGAGGTCGGCTCGGGCTTCACGACCAGCAGCACGATGTCGGACAGGTCGACGAAGTCGATGACGTTGGCCTCGATCCCGGCGCCGAGGTCGATGAAGAGGACATCGTAGGCCAGTGCCGCGCGCGCCAGCGCTTCCTTGATCCGCCGCCGCTCGAGCGGCGTCGTGTTGACAATGATCCCGTGGGACGGGCGGCCGCTGATCACCGAGCAGCCGATCGACTGGGAGTGCGCGACCACGTCCTCGAACGCCGCCTCTCCGAGGATGAAGTCGTTGATGTGGCGCTTCGTGACGAGCCCGATCTGGATGTCGATGTTGGCGAGGCCGAGGTCGCCATCGAACACGAGCACGCTGCGCCTCTGGAGCGACACGGCGTGCGCGAGGTTGGCGGTGAGGAACGTCTTCCCGACGCCGCCCTTCCCGGAGAGGATCGAAACGACCTTGGCCATGGCGAGACTATGACTGCAGGTTGAAGGCGAGCTTTAGGAGGTTCGGGTCCGATGCGGACAGTTTCTCGTTGAGCGAGCGCGACTGCTGGAGACCGACCACGACGAACCGCTCGATGATGAGTGCGTTCAGGAGGGTGCCGAGCCGGCGCGTCACGTCGCATTTCGTCACGATCGCGTGCTCGACCCCGCAGCCGCGCACCGTCGCGAGGCTATCCGCCGTCTCGCGTGCCTCGAGGCCCGCCGGAACGACCATGACCGGCGCGGCGGAGAGGCGCTCGGCGAGGGAGAGCGACTCGTCGACGTCCATCACGCGCCAGGGATGGATCGACGGCGCGTCGGCGAGGATGCAGTCCACGCGGCCCGCGCCGCGCAGGGCGGCGCTCACGCGCTGGGCCTTCTCGACGCTCACCAGCGGCAGGTCCAGCAGCCCCGCGAGGTGCTCGAGCTGCGAGTCGCCCCCGAGCCTGTCCTTCTCGAGGCTGACGAGCATGACGCGCTTGCCTGCCGCGACCAGGGTGGCCGCGGCCTTCGCGATCGTCGTCGTCTTGCCCGCGCCCGGCGGCCCCAGGAAGAGCAGGCACCGCTTCTCGCAGGCGAGGTCCACGAAGGAACGTGTCCTGAGGCGGCTGCGCAGGTAGGCATCGACGAGATCGCCCGGATCCGTCGCCTCGTTCTCCGACGCGAACTGCTCGAGCCGCGCCAGCACCGCGCCGTCGAAGCCGGCGGCCTGCATGCGCCGCTTGGCTGCCTCCATCACCGGCTCGCGCGGCGCCTGGACCGGATCAGGGAGCGACACCGTGAATTCGACCGAGCGCGACTTGCCACCACCGTCGACGCGCACGACGAGGGCCTCGTCGCCGAAATTGTCCTTGATGTAGCTGTAGCCTTCCGCGATCGAGGATGCCGTGAACGTCGTGGTACGCATCAGAGCCTCTCCACGATGATGAGGTCGACGGCCTCGTCGATCTCGCTCTGGGACAGCACGGGCGTCGGCAGGCGCTGCCTGCGGACGAGTTCGGCGATGCCCGGACGCAGCTGGTCCGGCACCACGAGGGCCGGCGGCAACTGCGTGGTCCGCGCGCGCTCGCGCTGGCCCACCGCGTCGATCAGGCGCGCGAGGTCTGTGGCCGCGCCCGCCGCCAGCGGCGCGCCGTCGGCGCTCCGCGGCACGTAGAGATAGGCCGGAAGGCGCAGGTCCGCCGGGTCCGCGAAGTGCAGGCATATGGTCCGGCGGATGCGCCTGCGGACCAGTTCGGCGAGCTCGCCGGGG
>CANMWW010000208.1 GCA_947500965.1 Alphaproteobacteria bacterium | reverse complement strand
GTCTTCGCGTACTGCTCCGAGATCCGATGGCACGTGATGCAGGTGACGCCCTCGCGCGCGACCTCGCTGCGTTCCCATAGCGGGCGCCAGCGCTCCTCGCCGCGCTGCGTGCCGACCTGCTGGTGGCAGCGTACGCAGAACCCGCCGATCGTGCCGGAGGACAGGTCGTTGATCGCCTGCTCGAACTTGTGGAACATCGGGGAGATCGACGCGTAGGCGTGGTTGGACGACGCCCACTCCGCGTAGATCTGGCCGTGGCAGGACGCGCATTGCGCGGCCGTCGGATACGAGGTCTCCGCCAGCAGGTCGGCATGCGGGTCCTTCT
Organism: Alphaproteobacteria bacterium; assembly: GCA_947500965.1. Classification (GTDB taxonomy): domain Bacteria; phylum Pseudomonadota; class Alphaproteobacteria; order CACIAM-22H2; family CACIAM-22H2; genus CAIOSQ01. Next base: position 4,773 of record CANMWW010000208.1, on the reverse strand, counting down.
CGGTCGCCGTGGCCGCGGTCTCGGGCAGGGGCGCGAGCGCGCTCCCCACCACGACGCAGAACGCCAGGAGGCCGGCGGTCAGGAGCGAGAGGCCGATCCGGGATCGGCGTCGGAGCCCGTCATCTTGCATCATTGGTCATCCGTGGCTTGAGCGCATGGTTCTGGTGATAGGCATGGCAGGTCAGGCAACCATCGGGCGCCTTGCCCTGCTGGTGGCACGACGTGCAGGCCTCGATGCCGATCGAAGCGAAGCCGGACGGGTTCGGCTTGTCGCCCTGCCGGTGGCAGGACCCGCAGGACTCGGCGCCAGGCATCGCCGCGACATGGGGGCGATGGTCGAAGCGGTGCAATTGCCGCTGCGGCGTCGGGGATTGCTTCCAGGCGATGCTGCGTGGCCCGTCGGCGGGGCCGGAGATGGCATGGCACTTCAGGCACTGGCCGGGCCCGTCGGCGCCGAGGATCTCGGCGCGCACTGCCTCGAGGCGCTCCGCGTCGTCGGCGTCGGCCGGGCGCGGGCTGGCGGCGATCGCGTCGAGCCAGGCGCGGACGACCGGGTCGCCATGCCCGGGCTTGGCGTAGCGAAGCTCCAGCCCCTCGGCGCGCCAGCCCGGCTGCGTGGCGCCACCGGGCGGCTCGTGCTCGCGGTTGCTTGCCCAGGCGCAGGCCGCCATCCGCGCGGTCTCGCCGGAGAGGCCGCGCAGGAGCTTCGCGCCGTCGCCGCCGAGACGGCTGGCGGCCAGGGCCGAGATTGGCTCCGCGCCCTTGTTGGCCATCGCGTCCGCGAGCTTGCGCAGCGGATCGGCATAGGCGGCCTGGTCGTCCGCGGCGGTCCCGAGCAGGAACGCGAGCAGCGCGTTGGCGGGGTCGAGCGAAACGGGCGAGGGGTCGGGCACGTCGCCTGCGGTGCCACATGCCTCCGGCCCCTGCGGACCCGGCTCGAGTTCCGGCCAGCGCATCAGGACGAGGTCGCGGCGCGCGATCCCCTGGTCATGGCATCCAGCGCAGGTCGCCTCGTAGCCGAGGCTCGCGACCGCGCCGCCCTGCTTCTGCGGCTGGTGGCAGCCGAGGCACTGGCCGGCGGGGACGAGTTCGGCGTTGCGCGGGTCGACGAAATGCTTCGAGAAGTGCGATGCATGGTCGAAGCTCGTTCTGCGGTCGCGAGCCGAGGGATACCAGGGCGAGAAGGGGGGGTGCCCCGTCGCGAAGCCGTGGAACTGGTGGGCATGGCAGGACTGGCATTGCGCGTCGGGCATGGCGCTCGCCCGCAGGCTCGCGCCGCGATGCTCCGCGTGGCACGACACGCAGCTCGTCGGCGACAGGTCGGCACGCTTCTCGAAGACGGCGTTGTGCGCGAGCGCGTCGCGGCCGTCGAACCCGTGGCAGGTGGTGCACGCGCCGTCGATGGCGTGCGGCCCGCCAGTCCGGAGCGCAGTGAGCGCCGCCGAGATCCATGCCGTCGCGCCGCGGCCATGCGCGGCATGGCAGGACGAGCAGCCTTCCTCGCCGATGAACGCGGCATGTGACGCAGACAGGGGGCCGGCGTCGAGCGACGACGGAAGCCGCGCGTCGCGCGCGAAGCCGCCGGCGAGGATCACGACGAGCGCGAGCACGAGCGCCGCGGCGGCGAATGCGATACGGCCCCGCAGTTGCGGGTGCATGCGGCGAGGCGCGCAGGGCGCGTCGCCATGCGGGCATGTCCCGTCGGCCCCCGGACCTGATGCGCACGGGCGTCCCCATGCGGCGGCGCGCCCGCAGCGCCAGCCGAGAGCCGGCCGCTCGTAGCGGCTGCGGTCGTGGCGGAACTGCTCGCGCGAACCGGTCATCCTGCGTACACGTGGACGATGAGGGTGTGCCATGCCGCCATCGCGAGGAAGGCGGTCGCCGCGGGCACGTGGACGAAGGTCCACGCGCGCAGCAGCGTCTGTATTGCGTATTGCGCGTCCATGGCGCGCTTGTGCCGGCAGAGCTCGGCCAGCGCGGCGAGGTGCGGCCTCTCGTCGGCCGAGAGGAGCTTCTCGACCGCGGCGAGCCTTTGCCTTTCCCATGCCTCGGCGCCGTGTCCGCCGAAGACGTGGCTGAGCGCGAAGCGCGGGCGCTCGAAGTACCAGGCAAGCGTCTGCGCGTAGTAGGAACTCAGCGTCTCATGGCCAGCCGCCCCCGCGGCCTCGACCAGCGCGTCCTCCGCCGCCGCGCGCAGCTTCGCCACCTCGGCGGGGATGCGCTCGTAGATCAGTTCGGGCCCGCTGCGCGCCAGGCGCGCTGGCAGGATCGCCTGCAGCACGTGCCCGGCGACGCCCGAGGCGATCACCGCGAGGAAGAGCAGCGCGAGCGCCCGGTCGGCGGCGCCCGCCGGCCATGCGGTCCCGACATGGATGGCATAGGCGCCGATCGCCGCGACGCCGACGACGACATGGACCGAGAGCCAGACCGAGGCCCGTCCGAGTGGCAGCATGGGCAGGCGCCTGCGCACGCCGTAGATGGCGAGCGCCGCGACCATCGCCGCGAGGATCCAGCCCGTTAGGAAGTCGGGGTCAATGGTCGATGCGCGCCAGGTAGCCCGCCACGCCCCGAGCGCCACGATTCCGGCAGCGGCCACGATCCAGAGGCCGGCTGCCCGCCGCGACATCGCCCTCATCGCCCCGCGCTCCCCGTGCCGTGGACGAGCAGGTCCTTGCCCCCGGTGCGACGCAACGCGTCCTGCGGGCAGGCGCGCACGCAGGCGGGCCCGCCCGGCTGGCCCACGCAGAGGTCGCATTTCGTCGCCTTGCGGACGGGCTTGCCCGCCTCGTCGACGACCGGCGCTCCGTGCATGTCGGAGATCTCGACCAGCCGGATGTTGTCGTAGGGGCAGGACGCGGCGCAGGTGCCGCATCCGATGCAGGTGTCGTCGTTGATCACGACGACGCCGCCGACCTCGTGGCGATGGATCGCGCCCGTCGGGCACCCGATCATGCAGACCGGGTCCTGGCAGTGCATGCAGGCGTTCGCGACCATCCAGTGGTCGGAGACCGGGCCATGCCTCACGAAACGCGGATTGCCGTCGTGCGTCGAGGCGCAGGCCCGCACGCAGTCGTCGCAGCGCACGCAGCGATCGAGGTCGATCAGCATCGTCTGCGTGCCGTTGATCCAGCGCTCGTCGACCATCCAGTCGACCAGGCCGTCCTCCTCGATCCGCCGTTCGGTCGCCAGCGCCGCCGGCGCGTCGCGCAGTCCCGGGAAGACGTGCTTCTCGAGCACGTGGGCGGGAACGCGGAGCACGTCGACATGCCCGAGCGCGCTGAGGCTCTGGGACAGGCGCACTTCGCCACCGCCCTTCCAAGCCGCGTAGGTCTCGGCGAGGCCGAACTGGTCGCCGACGCCGAGGTAGGTCACCGTGCGCCTGCCGCCGCCGACCGCGTGAGACAGTCGCGCGAAGCCGGAACGGACGAGGTAGACGCCGTCGGGCCTGCTGCCTTCCGCCGCGATGATCGGTTCGTCCGCCGCGTTCTCCTGGCCCGAGCCCTTGCTGCGCTTGAGCGCAACGTGCCAGTCCGCGTCGCCGTAGGTCTTGAACTTCACCTTCTCGGCGATCGAGGCCAGCGTCTCGCCGTCGAGGGCGGCGAAGAGCGGATGCGCCTGGAGATGGTTCAGCAGCGCGTTGCGGCGGTAGTTCTCGTCGATCCGGCGCTTCCAGCCCGGATCGAAGCGCCGCAGTTCTCGCAGGCCCTGCCAGCGTATCTCGAGCAGCCGCGCGGCGCCCTCCGCGAAAACCGTCGCCGAGCGCGGCACGCGGCCGAGCGCGGCAAGTTCGCCGAATATGTCGCCTGCCTGCAGCGTGACGGTGCGGTTCCCGTCGAGGACGCGCGGTATGTCCTGCAGGAACATGAAGGAGCGCGCGGCGTCCTCGGGCTTCAGCCGCGCGGCACGACCGGCGAGGTCGCGCGCCTCGGGATGAGCCGGGCGGTTCCAAGCGCGGGCGATGGTCTCGAGGATCCCCCGCGTCCGGGGCGCCTGGCGGCCTAGTTCCTCGCGCGGCAGACCGGGCGGCAGGATGACGCGCAACGTACCGTCGAGCACCAGAAAGGCGGAGTTTCCGTAGTCGCCCTCGCGAACCGCGATCGCGCCCGGGGCGAGCGAGACGATCCGTGCGTCGTTTCGGAGCAACCCGCGAAGGGGGATGCCGGGCGGAAAGTTCTCCGCCTTGATCGCCGCAATCTCGGGCCGCCCCATCAGGGCGTCCACGTCCGCGTCGGACATGTCCGCCCCGAAGGGCACGTCCCATCGCGCGAGCCGGCCGACGACGGTGGCCGAACCGCTCGTGGTCATCGTCCCGGTGCTCACCGCGTCACTTGTAGGTCGATGGCGCCGGCAGCTTCGGGCCGACCTGGGACGAGAGGTCCTTGCTGGCCAGCGCGTCGACGAACTTCTTGGCATTCTCCTCGGTCGGGCGCGCAAGCAGCGCGGCCGCCTCGGGGACCTGCCCCTTGACGCCGTCGATCGCCGCTCGGGCAGCGGACTTGATCTGGTCCAGCGTCTGCTGGAACTTCGGGTTGGTGGACTTGCCCGTGGCCGCCGAGGTCTGGACGAACGCGGCCGCGTGGCCCGTCAGGAACACGCGCGACAGCTCCGCCACGCTCATCTGCGCGTTCTTCGTGACGTCCGGCGGATAGAAGCGGTGCCTCACGGTGCCCTGCGAGTAGCGCACCAGCTCGAAGCTCGAGCCCGCCGGATGGCCGGCCGCGACCATCTTGGCGATCGTCTCGGCGGGCACGTCCGCGCGCCCCATGCCATGGC
>CANMWW010000207.1 GCA_947500965.1 Alphaproteobacteria bacterium | reverse complement strand
CCGGTCCCGCCGCCGTGCAGCCTTCGATTGCCTTGCGGGGGCCCGAGTCCGGGGCGCCGGTCGAGCAGGCCCTCGCGCAGGGCCCCGACGGCGCGCCAGCGAAGGCGCCGGGGGATTTCCACGCCTCGCCGGCCATCGACCGGGAGCCGCCCCGCGCCCCGCCCCGGCGGCACGGCGGCGCGATGCCGGCCTAGCGAGGCGGGACAGCGTCGCCGAAGGTTGGAAAACCTCAGCAATCTTCCGGTTGTAACGCCTGAAAATACAGTCTACTCAGGACGTTGACAGTCCATAGGCGCGACCTATGGTCATCGAAAGCCCCGGAAAGGGCGCATCGGCAGGGACGCGGACGCAAGGCATGGCGCGAGACAGCGGGCTGAACCAGGCGATCGAGGCGGCGGGGGGCGTTGGCGCGCTTGCCCGGGCGCTTGGAATCGCCCAGCCATCGGTCTCTTCCTGGACCCGCGTGCCATCGGATCGCGTCGTCGCCGTCGAGGCCGCCACCGGTGTCCCGCGCACGGCGCTTCGCCCGGACCTCTATGGCGCCGCCGGCGAGTCCGTCGCGGTCGACCCCGTCGATCGCGCCCGCGCCGAGGAATACGCGCTCCTCTCCCATCTCCTGATGTCGCCGCCCTCGGCCGAGACCCTCGGCCAGCTCGCCCGCCTGCGCGGCGACGCGACGGCGATCGGCATGGCGCATCTCGAGCTCGCTGCCGCGGCGGACGCCGACGTCTCCGCGGTCCAGAGCGAGTATTTCGCGCTCTTCATCGGCCTCGGGCGGGGCGAGCTTCTCCCCTACGGCTCCTACTACCTCACGGGCTTCCTGCACGAGCGCCCCCTGGCGCGGGTCCGCGAGGACCTGCTGGCGCTGGGCATCGAGCGCAGCGACAGCATCAGCGAGCCCGAGGACCACATCGGCATGCTCTTCGAGATCATGTCGGGGCTGGCGCTGCGCCGCTACGGCGGCGACGAGGCGGACGAGCGGCGCTTCTTCGAGCGCCACCTCAAGCCATGGGCGGCACGCTTCTTCTGCGACCTCGAGTCGGCGAAGAGCGCGAAGTTCTACCGCGCGGTCGGCCATCTCGGCCGCGCGTTCATGGAGATCGAGGCCGAGGCATTCTCGCTCGCCGCGTGATCGCGGCGCGCGGGTGCGGAGGCCCGGGACAAGTCAGACGAGGAGGACGAGGCACATGGGCACGAGGAAGGACGACAAGGCAGGCGCCGCCCCCGCGGAGGGGCGCCGCTTCTTCCTGAAGGGCGCCGGCATCGCCGGCGCCGCGGCGGTCGCCACCGTCGCGACGGCGGGCCAGCCGGCCGCCGCCACGGAGAAGCGCGACGAGGCGCGCAAGGCGCGCTACCGCGAGACCGAACACGTCCGTCGCTTCTACGCGACGAACCGCTACTGAGGAGGCGCTCCACATGCTGACCAAGCGCAAGACCGGGGAAGCTTCCCGTTCCCGCCTCGCGGCCGTCGCCGCGGGCATGAGCTCGGGGGTCCTCGACCGCCGCGCCTTCCTGCGCCGCTCCGGCCTCGCCGCCGGCGGCATCGCCGCCATCGGCGCGGTGCAGCTCGGCGCGGTCCGCAAGGCCGAGGCCGGCCCGGTGAAGGCGGGCGTGCCCGTCACGCTGCGCAAGAACATCTGCACCCACTGCTCGGTGGGCTGCACGGTGATCGGCGAGATCCAGAACGGCGTCTGGGTCGGCCAGGAGCCGGCCTGGGACAGCCCGATCAACCGCGGCACGCATTGCGCCAAGGGCGCCTCGGTGCGCGAGCTCGTGCACGGCGACCGCCGCATCAAGTACCCGATGAAGCTCGTCAACGGGCAGTGGCAGCGCATCAGCTGGCAGGTCGCGATCAACGAGATCGGCGACCGCATGATGCAGGTCCGCGAGAAGTCCGGCGCCGACAGCGTCTTCCTGCTCGGCTCGGCGAAGTTCTCGAACGAGGGCGCGTATCTCTTCCGCAAGTTCGCCGCCTACTGGGGCACGAACTCGGTCGACCACCAGGCGCGCATCTGCCACTCGACCACCGTCGCGGGCGTCGCGAACACCTGGGGCTACGGCGCCCAGACGAACAGCTACAACGACATCCGCAACGCCAAGACGATGATCATCATGGGCGGCAACCCCGCCGAGGCCCACCCGGTCTCCCTGCAGCACGTGCTGTCGGGCAAGGAGATCAACCGGGCCAACATGATCGTCATCGATCCGCGCATGACGCGCACCGCGGCCCACGCCACCGAGTATGTCCGCATCCGCCCCGGCACCGACATCCCGGTGATGTGGGGCATCATGTGGCACATCTTCAAGAACGGCTGGGAGGACAAGGACTTCATCGCCAAGCGCGTGCACGGCATGGAGCGCGTCCAGGCCGAGGTCGAGAAGTGGAACCCCGAGGAGGTCGAGCGCGTCACCGGCGTGCCGGGCGCGCAGCTGCGCCGCGTCGCCGAGCTCTTCGCCACGCAGAAGCCCTCGACGCTGATCTGGTGCATGGGCGCCACGCAGAAGACGGTCGGCACGGCCAACGTGCGCGCGTTCTGCAACCTGCTCCTGGCCACCGGCAATGTCGGCTCGGCGGGCACGGGCGCCAACATCTTCCGCGGCCACTGCAACGTGCAGGGCGCCACGGATTTCGGCCTCGACGTCGGCAACCTGCCGCTCTACTACGGCCTGGTCGAGGGCGCCTGGCGCCACTGGGCGCGCGTGTGGGGCGAGGACTACGACTGGCTGCAGTCGCGCTTCGACGAGGTCCCCGCCAAGGGTGGCCGCGCCGCGCGCACGCGCAAGCAGAACATGGAGACGTCGGGCATCCCGAGCACGCGCTGGTTCGACGCCGTGCTGCAGCCGTCCGAGCAGGTCGACCAGCGCGACAACATCAAGGCGATGGTCGTGTTCGGCCACGGCGGCAACACCGTGACCCGCATGCCCGAGGTCGCCAAGGGCCTGTCTCGCCTTGACCTGCTTGTCGTCGCCGACCCGCACCCGACGACCTTCGCGGTGCTCGGCGAGCGCAGGGACAACACCTACCTGCTTCCGATCTGCACGCAGTTCGAGGCCGAGGGTTCGCGCACGGCGTCCAACCGCTCCATCCAGTGGGGCGAGAAGTTCGTCGAGCCGATCTTCGAGTCGAAGAACGACTATGACGCGATCTACATGCTCGCCGAGAAGCTGGGCTTCGCCGACCGGATGTTCCGCAACATCGAGGTGAAGGACAAGAAGCCGGTCGCCGAGTCGCTGCTGCGCGAGATCAACCGCGGTGGCTGGTCGACGGGCTACACCGGCCAGTCGCCGGAGCGCCTGAAGTCGCACATGGCCAACCAGGGCGACTTCGACCTCGTCACGCTGCGCGCCAAGGACGGCCCGAACAAGGGCGACTACTACGGCCTGCCGTGGCCGTGCTGGGGCACGCCGGAGATCAAGCATCCGGGCACCCATATCCTCTACAACGCCAACCTCCACGTGAAGGACGGCGGCGGCACGTTCCGCGCCCGCTTCGGCCTCGAGCACGAGGGCAAGACGCTGCTGGCGGAGAATTCCTGGTCCGAGGGCTCGGAGATCAAGGGCCCCTATCCGGAGTTCACCTACGGCGTGTTCAAGCGCCTGGGCTGGGACTCGCTGCTGACGGCCGAGGAGACGGCGACCATCCAGCGCGTCGGCGGCAACAACCCCGATGGCGTGAGCTGGACGATCGACCTCTCGGGCGGCATCCAGCGCGTCTGCATGGAGAAGGGCGTCATTCCGTACGGCAACGGCAAGGCCCGCGCCGCGGCGTGGAACCTCCCGGATCCCGTGCCCATCCACCGCGAGCCGATCTACACGCCGCGCGCCGACCTGGTGGCCAAGTACCCGGCCCTGCCGGATGGCCGCCAGCTCCGCATGGCCAACCTGGGCGCCTCGATCCAGAAGGCGGGCGTCGAAAAGAAGGCCGGCGAGCGCTTCCCGATCATCCTCTCCTCCGGCCGACTGGTGGAGTACGAGGGTGGCGGCGAGGAGACCCGCTCGAACAAGTGGCTGGCCGAGCTGCAGCAGGACATGTTCGTCGAGATCAACCCGGCGGACGCTGCTTCGCGCGGCATCAAGGACGGCCAGTGGGTGCTGGTCGCCGGCCCCGAGATGCCGGAGGGCAAGTGGACGCGGATGAAGGCGCTCGTCACCGAGCGCGTCGGCCGCGGCGTCGCCTGGATGCCGTTCCACTTCGCCGGCTGGTTCATGAACGAGGACCAGCGCCGGAAGTACCCGCAGGGCACGGACCCGATCGTCCTCGGCGAATCGGTGAACGCCGTGACCACCTACGGCTACGACCCGGTGACCGGAATGCAGGAAACCAAGGTCACGCTCTGCCAGATCCGCGCGGCGTGAACGGGAGGACATGAAAATGGCTCGCATGAAGTTCCTTTGCGACGCTGATCGCTGCATCGAGTGCAACGCCTGCGTCACCGCCTGCAAGAACGAGCACGAGGTGCCGTGGGGCATCAATCGGCGCCGCGTCGTCACCATCAACGACGGCAAGCCGGGCGAGCGCTCGGTGTCGATGGCGTGCATGCACTGCACCGACGCGCCCTGCGCGGCGGTGTGCCCGGTGGACTGCTTCTACACGACCGCCGACGGCGTCGTGCTGCCCTCCAAGGACCTGTGCATCGGCTGCGGCTACTGCTTCTACGCCTGCCCGTTCGGCGCGCCCCAGTACCCGCGCGTCGGCAACTTCGGCAGCCGCGGCAAGATGGACAAGTGCACCTACTGCGCCGGCGGCCCCGAGGCCGACGGCTCGGCGGCGGAATACGCCAAGTACGGCTCCAACCGCCTCGCCGAGGGCAAGCTGCCGCTCTGCGCCGAGATGTGCTCGACCAAGGCGCTCCTCGCCGGCGACGGCGAGATCATCGCCTCGATCTACCGCGAGCGCGTGCTGAAGCGTGGCTACGGGTCGGGCGCCTGGGGCTGGCGCACGGCGTACAAGGAGACGATCACCGTCTGAACCTCGGCTTTCCGGCCGCGCCGCCCAGGATGGCGCGCGCGGCCGGACGGTCGGAACGTAAGGCGCCGGACGCGATCCCCCTCGCGCCCCGCGATCCATGAAAGGCAAGGGCCATGCGGCTGCGTATCTCCAACCTGTT
>CANMWW010000206.1 GCA_947500965.1 Alphaproteobacteria bacterium | reverse complement strand
CATGGCGGCGGCCAGGCCAGCCTTCCCCGGCATGCCGACGCGCGGCCCGTTCAGCCTCGTGCGCCACCCGATCTACGTCGCCTTCGCGCTGACGCTCTGGACGGTGCCGGTGTGGACGCCGGACCAGCTCGCGCTCGCCCTCGCGCTGACGGCCTACTGCCTGCTCGCGCCGATGCTCAAGGAGCGCCGCCTCGCCGCGCGCCATGGCGAGGAATTCGCGCGCTACCGCGCCCGCGTTCCCTATGCCGTCCCGCGCCTGCGATCCGGCGCCGACGAAGTCCAAGGGAGGACATGATGCAGGTCGCCGCTCTCCTCGCCACCGCGCTGCTCTTCGGCGGCATGGTCCTGTTCTCCGCCGGCCTCGCGGCGTTCCTCTTCTCGGTCATGCCACCGCACGAGGCGGGCAAGGCGTTGCGCAAGGCCTTCCCGCATTTCTACCTCTTCGTCATGGGCAGCGCGGCGGCGGGCGCCGCGCTGGTCGCCCCGGGCGACCTCGTGTCGGCGGCGCTGCTCGCCGCCATCGCCCTCACGACGGTGCCGACGCGCCAGGTGCTCATGCCGGCGATCAACGCCGCCACCGACGCCGGCGACAGGCGGCGCTTCGGGCTGCTGCACGGGGTCTCGGTCGCGATCACCGTCGCGCACGTGCTGGTGGCCGGCTACGTGCTGGCGCGCTTCCTGGTCCCCGCCGGCGTCGCGTGAAGGCGCGCGCCGCGCTCAGCGCGGGGCGCGGTGGAGATCGCCGCCGGGCATCGGGCGCGGCACGCCCGTGGTCGTCGGCAGGCTGAGCGGCAGTCCGCGCAGGCTGCGCACCGCGAGGTAGCCGAAGCACTGCGCCTCGATGAAGTCGCCGTCCCAGCCGACGGCCTCGGCCGGGTCGACCAGCACGCCGAGGCGGCGCGCGAGCTCGCGCATGAAGAAGCCGTTGCGGCGGCCGCCGCCACACACGATCCAGCGCGCGGGCGCGCGCGGGACATGCGCCAGCGACGCGGCGACCGACTCGACCGTGAAGGCCGCGAGCGTGGCCGCGCCATCCGCGACGCCCATCCCCTCGACCACGCGCGCGCGCGCGTGGAAGTCGTTGCGGTCGAGCGACTTCGGCGCGGGCAGGGCGAAATGGGGATGGCGCATCAGCTCGGCGAGGATCGCGGCATCCGCGCGCCCGGAGGCCGCGACCGCGCCATCCGCGTCGTAGGCGGCGCCGACATGGCGCGCCACCCAGTCGTCGAGCAGCGCGCTGGCAGGGCCGGTGTCGAAGGCGATGGTGGCGTCGTCGTCGATGAAGGTCACGTTCCCGACGCCACCGAGGTTGAGCACCATCAGCGGCCGCGGCAGCGTGGCGGCGAGCGCGCGGTGGAAGAGAGGGGCGAAGGGCGCGCCCTGCCCGCCGGCGGCGACGTCGGCATGGCGGAACCGGTCGATCGTGTCGATGCCGAGCCGCGCGGCGACCCGCGCGCCGGAGCCGAGCTGGCGCGTGAAGCGCCGCTCGGGGCGGTGGAGGATCGTCTGCCCGTGCAGCCCGACCAGCGCGACGGACCCGGCGGCGATCGCGTGGTCGCGCAGGAAGGCCTCGACGGCGCCGGCATGGGCGTCGCCCACGGCGGCGTCCTCGGCGGCCAGCCGCTCCCCGCCGGCGCGCGCGGGATCCGCGGCCAGCGCGAGCAGCGCGCGGCGCAGCGCGTCCGGATAGGGGTAGGTGCGTCCCGGCCCGGTCCGCAGCGCCTCCTCGCCATCCGTCTCGACCAGCGCGACGTCGATGCCGTCCATCGACGTGCCGCTGATCACCCCGATCGCCCGCATCGTCCCCGCCATGCCCGCCTCCCAGCGCGTCCACGAGGGCCAAGGCCCCCGCGCGAAACTAGGCGAGCGCCGCGCGCGATGCCATGGCGGGCGTGGCCGCGCCCGCCCGGACTTGCTAAGGATTCGGCATATCCCAAGGGAGGATCGACCGTGAAGAGAAGCCTCGCCCCCGTCGCCGCGCTTGCCTGCCTCGCCCTCGCCACGGGCGCCGGCGCGCAGACGCTCGAGATCGGCTACGACCAGTCGCCCGCCGGGCTCGACCCGCATATCGCGACCGCCTTCTCCACCTTCGCGGTGATCAACGGCACGATCTACGAGGGCCTCACCTCGATCGACCGCGACCTGCGCCTGCGCCCCGGCCTCGCCGAGTCCTGGACCGTGTCGCCGGACGGCCGCACCTACCGCTTCCGCCTGCGCCCGAATGTCCGGTTCCACGACGGCGGCGCGATGGAGGCCGCCGACGTCGTCGCCTCGATCGAGCGCGTTCTGGCGAAGGAGATCGGCTCGCCGCTGGCCAGCCGCCTCGCCGCGGTCGAGGGCGCGAGCGCGGTCGACGCGTCGACCGTCGAGATCCGCCTCAAGGAGGCACAGGCGCCCTTCCTCGTCTCGCTCGCGACGATCGCGATCGTCCCGCGCCGCATGCAGGCCGACAAGGACTCGCTGCAGAAGCAGCCCGTCGGCACCGGCCCCTTCTCCTTCGCCGAGTGGCAGCCCAACGGCTTCATCCGCCTCGCGCGCCATGGCGGCTACTGGGAGGCGGGCCTGCCCAGGCTCGAGGGGCTGAAGTTCAACATCGTGCCGGAATCCGCGACGCGGCAGGTCGGCCTCTCCGGCGGCACCTACGCGATGCTGCCGAACATCGACGCCGCGACCGCGCTGCAGCTGCAGGGCCGGCCCGGCGTGCGGATCGTGGAGACGCTCGAGCTCGCCTACACGCTCGTCGGCATGAACGTGTCGAAGCCGCCCTTCAACGACCCGCGCGTGCGCCGCGCGCTCAACCACGCGCTTGACCGCGCCGAGATCGTGCAGGCCGCGCAGTTCGGCAAGGGCGTGCCGGGCGGCCCGCTCTCGCCCGCGCTCAAGGACTGGGCGATCGACACGAAGGAGTTCCCCTGCTACGCGCACGATCCCGCGCGGGCGCGCGCGCTGCTGAAGGAGGCCGGCCTGTCCGAGCCGGTCGCGGTGACGATGAACGTGCTGCCGCGCCAGGACATCAAGGACATCGCGCAGGTCGTGCAGGCCCAGCTCGCGAAGGCAGGGTTCAGGGTCGAGCTGCGCAACCAGGAGCTCGGGCAGTTCGTCCAGGACTGGCGCAACTCGAACTTCGACATGTTCGCGTCGACCAACGCCGGCAGCCCGGACCCCGACGACTATTTCTACCGGACCTTCCGCACCGGCGGCTCGACCAACGTCTTCAAGTACTCCGACGCCAGGGTCGACGAGCTCCTCGACAAGGCGCGCGCCGCGACCGACCAGGCGCAGCGCCGCGCGATGTACGCGGACGTGCAGAAGGCGCTGGCCTGCGAGGGGCCGGTCGCGCACCTGACCTATGGCCAGCTCTTCACCGCGCTGCGCGCCAACGTGCAGGGCTACGAGATCATGGCCAACCGCTCGCTGTCCTACCTGCGCGGGGCGAGCGCCGCGCGCTGAAGCCGCGCGCCCGCGGCCGCCCCGGATCCCCGGGCGGCCGCGGGCACGCACCGGCACGCACGCATGCCGATCAGGCTCCTCGCCGACCGCGCCACCGACCTCGTCCTCGTCGTCCTCGGCGTCTCGGTCGTCGTCTTCCTGCTGATGCGCATGATCCCCGGCGACGCCGTGGCGATCATGCTCGGCGCCAACACCGAGATCACGCCCGAGCGCCTCGCCGCGCTGCGCGCGCGCTTCGGCCTCGACCAGCCGCTGCTCGCCCAGTATCTCGGCTGGGCGGGCGCGGCGCTCTCCGGCGACCTCGGCACCAGCCTCTGGACCGGCAGGCCGGTCGCCGAGGAGATCGCCGCCCATGCCGGCGTCACGCTGCAGCTGCTGGCCATGTCGCTGGCCCTCGGCGCTGCGCTCGCCGTGCCCGCGGGCTGCGCGATGGCGCGCGTGCGCGGCGGCGTGGCCGATGTCGCGCTGCGCGTCGCCACGATCGCCGGCATCACCGTCCCCTCCTTCTGGCTCGGCATCGTGATGATCCTGGCCGCGGCCTCCGTCGCGCCATGGTTCCCGGCCGTCGGCCACGTGCCCTTCGCGCAGGATCCCGTCGGCAACCTCCAGCGCATGGCGCTGCCGACGCTGGCGCTCGGCCTTCCCATCCTCGCCTCGCTGTCGCGCCTCGTGCGCACCGCGATGCTCGACGCGCTGGGGCAGGACTACATCCGCACGGCGCGCGCCAAGGGCCTCGCCGAGCGGCGCGTCGTCTACCGCCACGCGCTGCGCAACGCGCTGCTGCCCTTCGTCACCAGCGTCGGCATCACCGCCGGTTACCTCTTCGGCGGCGCGATCGTCGTCGAGCAGGTCTTCGCGCTGCCCGGCATCGGCAGGCTCGTGCTCGGCGCGATCTCGGAGCGCAACTACCCGCTCGTGCAGGCGACCATCCTGATGGTCACGGTCGGCTTCGTCGTCGTGAACTTCGCGGTCGACATGCTCTACGCCGCGATCGACCCGCGGGTGCGGCGATGAGCCTCGCCGCCGCCCTGCGCGGCCACAGGCTGCTGTCCTTCGCGCTGGCGCTGGTCGCGCTCCAGGTGGCGCTGGCGCTGCTCGCGCCCTGGATCGCGCCGCACGACCCGCTGGCTCAGGTCGTGGTGCGGCGGCTGAGGCCACCCGACGCGATCTCCTGGCTCGGCACCGACCAGCTCGGGCGCGACAACCTCTCGCGCATCCTCCACGGCTACCGCGCGTCGCTCGCCATATCCGGCGGCGCGGTCGCGCTCTCGCTCGCCATCGGCGGCGCCATCGGCATGGTGGCCGCGCTCCGGCGCGGCTGGACCGACCGCATCGCCATGCGGCTGATGGACGTGGTCTTCGCCTTCCCGCTGATGCTGCTGGCGATCGGCATCGTCGCGGTCCTCGGGCCGCGGCCCTGGACCACCGCGCTCGCCATCGCCGTCGTCTACACGCCGATCTTCGCGCGGCTGGTGCGCGCGCCCGCCCTCGTGGTCGCGCAGAGCGAGTACGTCGCCGGCGCGCGCGCGATCGGCGCCTCGGACACGCGAATCCTGCTGCGCCACATGCTCCCGAACCTCTCCAGCATCCTGCTGGTGCAGGCAAGCCTGCTGCTCTCGGCGGCGATCCTCGTCGAGGCCTCGCTGTCCTTCCTCGGCCTCGGCACGCAGCCGCCCACGCCCTCGCT
>CANMWW010000205.1 GCA_947500965.1 Alphaproteobacteria bacterium | reverse complement strand
CGAGGGCCTGATCGCGCGCCTTCCCGAGATGCTGGTGGCGCATCGGGACTGGATGCGCAGCGGCGGGCGCGATGGCGCGCGCGCGAACCTCTCGCGCGCGGTGCTGCTGCGCAGCCAGCTGGCCGGCGCCGAGCTCGCCGCGGCGCTGATGTCGCATGTCGTCCTGCGCGATTCCGACCTCGCGGGCGCGCAGCTGGCCATGTGCGACCTGTCCCATGCCGACCTGCGTGGCGTGCGCCTGGTCAAGGCTGACATGCGCGGGGCGAACCTGTCGCGCGCGACGCTGACGGGCGCCGACCTCTCCGACGCGGACCTCTCGCCACTCGACCTGATCGACCATGGCGGCCGGCGCATGCCGTCGCGCGTCGAGCGCGCGCGCTTCGACGGCGCGATGCTCCAGGGATGCCTCCTGCGCGGTGCGCGGCTCAATGGCGCGAGCTTCGCGGGCGCCGACCTGCGCGGCGCCGACCTCTCGGGCGCCCAACTGCGCCGGGCCTCCTTCGCGGGCGCACGCATCGAGGGCATGCGGCTCGATGGCGCGGACCTGTCCGAGGCCATCGGGCTCGACTGACGCCGCCTTGGACGCGTCCCCCGCCGCGATCTAGTGTCGCCGCATCCCGGCCTCCCGGCTTGGCGGAATCGGTAGACGCATTGAACTTAAAATTCAAAGGCCCATGGCCGTGCCGGTTCGAGTCCGGCAGCCGGGACCAGGGACAGCCGCTCGGCGCGCGGAAGCGGAAAAGCCTACCGGCCCCGGCCGGGTCCGTCGCAATCTGGCGCCGGTCGCATCGGCCGGTGCCTTCGCCCGGGCTCGTTGCGCCAGGAGGGCCGGACGCATGCGACGCCATCTCGTCACCGGATCATCGAGCGGAATAGGCGCCGCGACCTGCAGGTTGATCGCGGGCCCCGGCACCGCCTTCGTCGTGCACGCCCGGGCGAACGCCGATGGCGCGGCAGGCGTCGCCGCCGATCTGCGCACGCGCGGCGCCGAGGCGGTCGTCGCCATGGGCGACCTCGCGCAGCCCGGCACGGCCGAGGCGCTGGTCGCGACCGCGGTCGAGCGCTTCGGCGGCCTCGACGTGCTGGTCGCGAATGCCGGCTACGCGGACCGCACCGGGCTCGACGACCTCACGCCCGAGCGCTTCGAGGAATCTCTCCGCGTCATCGGCACCGGCTTCCTGCGGCTGGCGCGCGCGGCGCGCGCGCCGCTCGCCGCGGGCTCCGACCCGCGCGTCGTCGCTGTCGGCTCCTTCGTCGCCCACAGCTTCCGGACCGATGCGCCCGTCTTCCTCGCCTCGGCGGCGGCCAAGGGCGGGCTCGAGGGCATGGTGCGGGCGCTGGCGATCGAACTGGCTCCGCAGCGCATCACCGTGAACTGCGTGGTGCCGGGCGCGATCGCCAAGGACGCGGGCACCGTCAGCGCCATGACGCCCGGGCAATGGCGTGCCAGCCTCGCCCGCATACCGCTCGGCCGCGTCGGCAAGCCTGAGGAGGTGGCCGCGGCGATCGGCTTCCTGTGTTCCCCGGCGGCGGCCTACGTCACCGGCCAGGCGCTGCACGTGAACGGGGGCCTCGTGATCTGAGGCCCGGCCTCACTTCTTGTGCAGCCACCAGCGGTTCTCGTTGATCGAGTAGATGGCCTTGTAATGAAGGATGCGCTTCGAATCGACGACGTCCGGGATCTGGTTGTCGAGCACCAGCAGCCGGTCGCCGTCCGCCACCGTGAGGATGGCGTGCGGGACGCGCAGGTTGGTGTCGTCGAGGACGACGACGCGCATCTCGTCGCTGGAAAATCCGAGCTGGCGCAGCGTCACGTACTTGGCGATCGCGTAGTCCTCGCAGTCGCCCGAGCGGGACAGGAACTGCAGCGGGGTCGCCCAGTAGTCGGCCACGCCCCAGTTCGAGGCGTCGACCACGTAGGGGATGCGGTTGAAGAACGCGTTGACCTTGTCGATGCGCTCGCGCCGCGGCCTGTCCGCGAGGCGCGCGACGAGTTGGCGCCACTCGCCCGTCGTGCACTTGCCCGCGAGCCTCGCGGAGCAGGGATCTCCGTAGCCGAGCCATTCATGGATGCTGCGTTCGATGACCCCGCCCCAGCGGCGGAAGGCGGCAAGGCTGCTGCCGGCCGTCTCGCTGGTGCCGAAGACCTGCGGGAAGGCGCGCGCACGCGAGGCCTCGGGCAGCGCGACGTCCGGCAGCGGCGTCGTCTGCGGTGTCTCGAGCGCGCGAGCCGGCGTCATCGCGGCAATGATGGCGATGGCTGCGGCGATGGACCATGCTGGATGCATGCGGGAACCCGTGCGACGCTCGGACGGCACCATGGATGAAACGCGCGACAGGATAGCCGAAACCGGTCTGCGGGCGTCCATCGTCGTGCTGCTGCTGGGCCTCTGCGCGGCGCCTTCGGCGGGCGCTTCCGCGCAGCAGGCGGAACAGGATCCGGCTGCGGCGCTCGCCGGTCGCTGGGCGGTTGATCCCGGAGACTGCCAGGACAATCGCTACGTGTGGTCCTTCTCGCCCGAGCGTGCCGGCCTGCTCGTTGGCAACAATCCCCTCGGGGGCTGGCGGAAGCCGGCCTATGCCCGCGAGGGCGACCTGCTGGTCGTGACGATGGAGGGGACGATCCGCCAGGAACTGCGCTGGAGGCTCGTGAAGGAAGGCGAACTCGCCTCGGCTGGCGTCCTCCTCGATGGGCGCATCGCCGACGGTCGGAGCTTCCAGTCCTGGAAGCGTTGCGCCGGCTAGATCGGCCGGAGACGATAAGCGGCCCGAATTAGGCTGTTTTCCCGGGTGATCCCGGTTTCGTTAACCAGATCTCAATCGCGTTTGTCCAGCATGCAGCCCGATGGACCGTAATCGGACCCCGGCGCCCGGCGATCGCGTGGCGATCGCGGCGGGGCACGCATCGTGACCGCCGCGCGCGTCAGGGCGCGCAGGCGCGCTCGCGGTCGTCGGCCCGTCGACAGGCCCGCGCGCGAGGGGCTGCGCCTCATCCTCTCGCCGCCCGTGCTGTCCGCGACGATCGTCATAAACCTCCTCTCGCTCGCGCTTCCCGTCGTCCTGCTGCAGGTCTACGACCGCGTCATACCCAACCAGTCGGTGGACACGCTCGCGCTGCTGGTGATCGGGCTCGGGATCGCGTTCGCGCTCGACGCGCTGCTGCGCACGGCGCGCGCCGCGATCGCCGGATGGGCCGGCGCGCGCTACGAGTTCCGCGTCGGCAACGCCGCGGTCGAGCGCCTGCTCCACGCCGACCAGTCGATCACCGACACCGCGCCGATCGGCGTCAGCCTCGACCGCCTCGCCGCGGTCGACCAGCTGCGCGACTTCTACGCCAACCACGGGCCGGTCGTGTTCGTCGACCTTCCCTTCGCGCTCCTGTTCCTCCTCCTCGTCCACCTGATCGCAGGCCCGCTCGTCGCGGTGCCGCTCCTGGCGCTGCTGCTGTTCGGCGCCTGCGCCTTCGTCGCGGGACGGCGCCTGCGCGCCGCGCTGTCCGAGCGCGCGGCGATCGACGACCGGCGGATGAACTTCATCATCGAGCTGCTCGCCGGCATCCACACGGCCAAGGCCCTGGGGATGGAGGCGCTTATGATGCGCCGCTACGAGCGGCTGATGGACGCCGTGTCGCGCACGGTCTTCAGGACGTCGCTGCTGAGCGGCGTCGCGCAGGGCATCGGCGCGGGCTTCATGCAGGTGACGTCCTTCGCGGTCGCGGCCGCGGGCAGCCTGCTCGTGCTCTCGGAGGACCTCACCATCGGTGGCCTCGCGGCCTGCACGATGCTCGCCGGCCGCGCCCTGCAGCCGCTGATCCGCGCCGTCGGGATCTGGACGCACCTGCAGGCGATCCGCGTCGCGCACGAGCGCCTCGAGGCGCTGTTCGAGACCCCTCTCGAGACCGGCTATGGCGGCGAGGATCTCGCCGTCGCCGAGGGACGCCTGACGCTCGAGGACGTCCACTTCGCCTATGACGTCCGCCATCCGGTTGTCCGCGGCGTGACGCTCGACGTCGCGCCGGGCGAGCTGGTCGGCATCGCCGGGGGGAACGGCTCGGGCAAGTCGACGCTGCTGCAGCTGGCCTGCGGCGCGCTGGTCCCTGACCACGGCCGCGTGCTCATCGATGGCCAGCCGCTGGCGGGCGTCGACCGGGCGAGCTTCTCCACGGCGGTGAACTACCTGCCGCAGGTATCGACGCTGTTCGAGGGCACGATCCTCGAGAACCTCACGATGTTCCGCGGGCCCGAGCATGCCGAGGAGGCGCTGCGCCTCGCCGCCGAGCTCGGCATCGATGGCTTCGTCTCGCGCCTGCCGGGCGGCTACGAGACCCGGATCGACTCCTCGACCCACGACCAGCTGCCCGCCGGCATACGCCAGGCGATCTCGCTCGTGCGCGCGCTGGTCACGCGGCCGCGCATCGTGCTCTTCGACGAGGCCAACATGGCCTTCGACCAGGAGAGCGACACGCGCCTGCAGCAGATGCTGCGCCGGCTGAAGGGCAGCGTGACCGTGGTCATGGTCACCTACAGGCCCTCGCTCCTGGCGCTCGCCGATCGCAGCTTCCGCCTCGATGGCGGCGTGCTCGCCCCCTGGGATCCGGCACCCGGCGCGCATCGCGGCGCGGGGAGCGCGGCATGAGCGCGGGCAGGCTGGAGATCGCCGGGACCGGTCCCTCCGCGATGCGGCTCCCGGAGCCGCTGGCCGAGGCGTTGCGCCGGGACGGGGTAGGGGACATGAGCGCCGTCTCGCCCTTCGCCGCGTGCCTCGTCCCGCTGCTCGACGCACTCGGCTTCAAGGGCGGGCGCAGGCGCGTGAGCGAGGCGCTGCCCCATCTCGCGCAGGACCTCGACCTCGTCGAGCTGCGCGGCGTGCTGGCAGAGCTCGGCTTCCCGACGACGCCGCTCGAGATCAGGCTGTCCGACCTCGATCCCGGCCTCGCGCCCTGCCTCTTCGTCTCGCGCGACGGGCGGCCCATGGTCGTCGTCGAGCCGCGCGGGAGCCGTGCCCTCGTGCTCTCGCCGGGCTCGGGCGAGGCGGCGGAGATCGGCGTCGGCGCGCTGCGCGGCACGGCCTATGTCGTCGCGCCACGCCTGCGCGCGGAGGCCCCGGCGGACGAGCCGCGCTTCATGCGCGCCCTCGCCGCGCGGTTCCGCCCCCTGTTCTGGCAGCTCGCGGCCACCACGCTCCTCGTCGACGCCGTCACGCTCGCGGGCTCGCT
>CANMWW010000204.1 GCA_947500965.1 Alphaproteobacteria bacterium | reverse complement strand
CGGCCGCGATGAGCGCGCCGCTTCCCTCCGGCACCGGCGCGCTGGTCGCGCGCTGCTTCCTGCCCTTCGCGGCGGGCTACCTGATGAGCTACCTGCTGCGCGGCACGAACGCCGTGATCGCGCCGCAGCTCTCGACCGAGTTCGGCCTGACCGCCGCCGACATCGGCGTCCTCACCTCGGCCTATTTCGCGGCCTTCGCCGCCGCGCAGATCCCGCTCGGCGTGCTGCTCGACCGCTTCGGCCCGCGACGGGTCAACGCCGCGCTCTTCGCCATCGCCTCGGTCGGCGCGCTGGTCTATGCGCGCGCGCATTCGGTCGAGACGCTGGCGCTCGGACGCGCGCTGATCGGGCTTGGCGTCTGCGGCGGCCTCATGTCCGGCTTCAAGGCGAACACGCTCTACTGGCCGCCCGCGCGCCTCGTGCTCGCCAACGGGATCCTTCTGGCCGCCGGTGGCGTCGGCGCCGCCTTCGCGACGCTGCCGCTCCAGGCGATCCTCGCCAGCGTGGCGTGGCGCGATGCGATGGCCGGCCTCGCGGCGATCGCGCTCTACGTGTCCGTGCTCGTCTTCGCCGCGCCCCCGGAGCGTGGCGGCGGCGGCGAACTCTCGCTGGCGGAGCAGCTGGCCGGCGTGCGCCGCGCGTTCTCCGCGCCGCTGTTCTGGCGCATCATGCCGGTGACCGTGCTGACGCACGGCATGTTCCTCGCCTACCAGAGCCTGTGGGCGGCGCCCTGGCTGGAACAGGTGGCGGGACTGGAGGCCGCGCCGCGCGCGGCGATCCTGCTGGTGATCTCCTGCACGATCATCGCCGGACACCTGGTGGGCGGGGTCGCCGTCGAGCCGCTGCTGCGCCGCGGCTTCGCGAAGGAGCGCATCCTCGCCGCCTTCGCCATCGCCTTCGTGGCGAGCGAGGTGCCGCTCGCGCTTGGCGCCACCACCGCCCTGCCCGTCACCTGGTTCTTCTTCGCGCTGTTCGGCTGCGCGACGATCTTCGCCTACACGATCCTGACCCAGGGCTTCCCGCCCGGCATGGCGGGCCGCGTGAACACCGCGCTCAACCTGTCGGTCTTCGCCGGTGCCTTCGCGCTGCAGGCGTCGGTGGGCTGGGCCATCGACCTCGTGTCGACCGCCACCGGCTGGAGCGCGGGCGAGAGCCACCGCGCTGTGATCGCGGGGCTGATGGCTCTCCAGCTCGCGGCGCTCGCCTGGTACTGGCCGGTCACGCGGAGGGCTGGCGGCACGTCCTAGCCCAGCGGCGCGTAGAGCTGGCGCGCGCGGGCCTCGCAGGCGGCGACCATGCGGCGCGTGGCCTCGTTGAAGAGCACGCCGATCAGGCCCTGGAGCAGCTTCGAGCGGAACTCGAAGTCGACGTAGAAGTCGATCAGCGTCCCGCCGCCCGGCAGCTCGGCGCAGGGCGCGACCGGCTCGAAGATCCAGTGGTTGTCGAGGTGCTTGAACGGCCCGTCGGCGTAGCGCACGTCGATGCGTCGCGGGCGGTCGAGCCTGACATGCGAGGTGAAGCGCTCGCGGATCATGCGGAAGCCGATCACGAGGTCGGCGACGACGACGTCCTCGGAGCGGCTGCGGATGCGCGCCGCGAGGCACCAGGGCAGGAACTCGGGGTAGCGCTCGACCTGCGCGACGAGGTCGAAGAGCTGCTCGGGCGCATAGGGCAGCAACCGCTTCTCGGCATGCGTCGGCATGGCGCGAGGGCCCTGCTCAGCGCGCGAGCCTGGCGGCGCGCGCGGCCTTCAGGCGCTGGAAATCCTCGTCCGCGTGGTAGGACGAGCGCGTGAGCGGACTCGCCGAGACGAGCAGGAAGCCCTTCGCCAGCGCCATCGTCCTGTAGGACTCGAATTCCTCGGGCGTGACGAAGCGGTCGATCCGCGCGTGCTTGGGCGTCGGCTGCAGGTACTGGCCGATGGTCAGGAAGTCGACGTCGGCGGAGCGCAGGTCGTCCATCACCTGCCCGACCTCGATCCGGTCCTCGCCAAGCCCCACCATGATGCCGGACTTGGTGAAGATCGACGGATCGACCTCCTTCACGCGCTGCAGCAGCCGCAGCGAATGGAAGTAGCGCGCGCCAGGCCGGATCGTCGGGTAGAGGCGCGGCACGGTCTCGAGGTTGTGGTTGAAGACGTCGGGCCGCGCGGCCGCGACCTTCTCAAGCGCGCCGTCCTTGCGCAGGAAGTCCGGCGTGAGGATCTCGATCGTCGTGCCCGGCGAGCGCGCGCGGATCTCCTCGATCGTGCGCACGAACTGCATCGCGCCGCCATCCTCGAGGTCGTCGCGGTCGACCGAGGTGACGACGATGTGCGTCATGCCGAGGCCCGCGACGGCCCTGGCCGTGTTCTCCGGCTCGTGCGGGTCGAGCTGGTCGGGCCGGCCCGTCGCGACGTTGCAGAAGGCGCAGGCGCGGGTGCAGACCGAGCCTAGGATCATCACCGTCGCGTGCTTCTTCTTCCAGCACTCGCCGATGTTGGGGCAGGCCGCCTCCTCGCAGACCGTGGCGAGCTTGAGCTCGCGCATGAGCCTGCGCGTCTCGTGGTACTCGGCCGAGGTCGGCGCCTTCACCCGGATCCATTCCGGCTTGCGCTGGATCGGATTGTCCGGGCGATGCGCCTTCTCCGGGTGGCGGAGCGCGGCGCGCTGCTCCTTGGTCGCGGTCGGCGTGTCGTCCATGGCGTCAGAAGTGGATGGCGCGCCCGTACGCGTCAAGCACGGACTCGTGCATCATCTCGCTGAGCGTCGGATGCGGGAAGACGGTGTGCATGAGCTCCGCCTCCGTGCTCTCGAGCGTGCGCGCGATGCCGTAGCCCTGGATGAGCTCGGTGACCTCGGCGCCGATCATGTGCGCGCCGAGCAGTTCGCCCGTCTCGGCGTCGAACACGGTCTTCACCATGCCCTCGGGCTCGCCGAGCGCGATGGCCTTGCCGTTGCCCATGTAGGGGAACCTGCCGACGCGGACCTTGCGGCCCGCCGCCTTGGCCTTCGCCTCGGTCATGCCCACCGAGGCCACCTGCGGCATGCAGTAGGTGCAGCCCGGGATGTTGGACGTGTCGAGCGGGTGCACGCCCTTGAGGCCGGCGATCTTCTCGACGCAGGCGATGCCCTCGTGGCTGGCCTTGTGCGCGAGCCAGGGCGGGCCGGTGAGGTCGCCGATCGCCCAGACGCCGGGCTCGCCGGTCGCGCCGTAGCCGTCGACGACGACATGGGTCTTCTCGACCCGCGCCTTGGTGCCCTCGAGCCCGATGCCCTCGACGTTGCCGACGATGCCGACCGCGGAGATGATCACCTCGACGGCGATCTCCTGCGTCTTGCCGCCCTGCTCGACGATCGCCGTGACGGCGCCCGCGGCCTTGCGCACGCCCTTCACGCCGGCGCCGGTGAGGATCTTCATGCCCTGCTTCTCGAAGGCCTTGCGCGCGAAGGCGCTGATCTCCTCGTCCTCGACGGGAAGGATGCGGTCCATCACCTCGACCACCGTCACCTCCGCGCCCAGGTTGCGGTAGAACGAGGCGAACTCGATGCCGATCGCGCCCGAGCCGACCACCAGAAGGGACTTCGGCATGCGGGCCGGCACCATCGCCTCGCGATAGGTCCAGATGCAGGCCGGGTCCGGCTCGAGGCCCGGCAGGACGCGCGCGCGCGCTCCGGTGGCGAGGATCACGTTCCGCGCGACGAGGCCGGCGACCGGCTTGCCGTCCTTCGCGACGGCGACCTTGCGCGCGCCGCCCGCGGCGACGCCATCGAGGCGGCCGGTGCCGTCGAACACGGTCACCTTGTTCTTCTTGAGGAGGTGCTTCACCCCGCCCGAGAGCTGGGCCGCGACGCCGCGCGAGCGCTTCACGATCTTCGAGATGTCGAAGCTGACGTTCTGGGCCGAGAAGCCATAGGCGTCGAGGTGGTGCAGGAGGTGGTTGATCTCCGACGAGCGCAGCAGCGCCTTGGTCGGTATGCAGCCCCAGTTGAGGCAGATGCCGCCGAGGTGCTCGCGCTCGACGAGCGCGACGTTCATCTTGAGCTGCGCGGCGCGGATGGCGGCGACGTAGCCGCCGGGACCGCCGCCGACGACCACCAGGTCGAATTGCTGCTCTGCCATGTACGGGTCCTCCTCAGAGCAGCATCGCCAGGGGGTCCTCGACGATCCGCTTGAAGGCGGCGAGGAACTCCGCGCCCACGGCGCCGTCGATCACGCGATGGTCGACCGAGAGCGTGCAGGACATCACCGTGGCGATCGCGAGCGCGCCGTCCTTGACGACGGGGCGCTGCTCGCCGGCACCGACCGCGAGGATCGCGCCCTGCGGCGGGTTGATCACCGCGCCGAACTCCTTGATGCCGAACATGCCGAGGTTGGAGATCGAGAAGCCGCCGCCCTGGAACTCCTCCGGCTTGAGCTTGCCGTCCTTGGCGCGCGCGGCGAGGTCCTTCATCTCGTTCGAGATCTGCGCCAGGCCCTTGGCGTCGGCGTTGCGGATGATCGGCGTGATCAGCCCGCCGGGGATCGCGACAGCGACCGAGACGTCGACGTTGTCCCACATCAGGATGCCGTCGTCGGAGTAGGACGCGTTGGCCGCGGGCACCTGGCGCAGCGCCACCGCGACCGCCTTGATGACGAAGTCGTTGACCGAGAGCTTGAAGGCGCCGGGCCCCTTCTCCGGGCTCTTGGCGTTCAGCGCCGCGCGCCCCGCGAGCAGCCGGTCGATGACGCAATCGACCGTCAGGTAGAAATGCGGGACCTGCTGCTTGCTCTCGGTGAGGCGGCGCGCGATCACTCGGCGCATCGAGGAGAGCGGGACGAGCTTGTGCGGGCCGATCGCGGCGAGCGACGCGGCGGAGACGGCCGCCGGCGCGGGCGCGGCGGAGGCCGGCGCGGCCGAGGGCGCGGCGGCGGCCGCCGGCGCCGCGGGCTTGCGGGCGGCCTGGCCGCCGGCGCGCGCGGCGTCGATGTCGGCCTTCACGATGCGGCCATTCGGGCCGCTGCCCCGGATCGCGGAGATGTCGAGGCCTGCCTGCTCGGCCATGCGGCGCGCGAGCGGCGAGGCGAAGACGCGCCCGGCATCCGCGGCGGGCGCGGCTGCCGGCCTGGCCGCAGGTGGCGCGGCGGATGCCGGCGCGGCAGCGGCAGCGGGCGCGGCGGCGGGAGCCGGGGCCGCGGCGGGCGCGGGCGCCGAGGCCGAGGCCGCGCTCTCGCCTTCCTCGAGGATGACGGCGATCGGCGTG
>CANMWW010000203.1 GCA_947500965.1 Alphaproteobacteria bacterium | reverse complement strand
GCGAGGCAAGCGCCGAGGACGGGTCGTTCACGGCCGAGGCCGGCGATCCCGTGAAGGGCACGCGCCCGATCCGCGTGGCCGGGCACCGCGAGAAGCTGGGCGCCACGGTGCTCGACCGCGCGCGCATGGCGCCGGGCTTTTCCTTCCAGGGCCCGGCGATCGTCGAGCAGGAGGACACGACCACGCTCGTGGAGCCGGGCTGGCGGGGGCGCGTCGACGCCTCGGGCTGCCTGCTCCTCGAGGACGAAGGGAGCAGGGCATGACGACACGCGCGGAAGCCGACGCGCTCGACCCGATCACCGTCGAGGTCGTCCGGCACAAGCTCGACGGGATCGCCGAGGAGATGGAGCAGACGCTGCTGCGCAGCTCCTTCTCCCCCATCGTCAAGGAAGGGCTCGACGCCTCGGCGAGCCTGTTCACGATCGGCGGCGAGACGCTGGCGCAGGCCTGCGCGATCCCGATCCACCTCGCGACGCTGATCCCCTGCGTCGAGGCGATCCTGCGCGAGTATCCCGCCGCGTCGATGCGCCCGGGCGACATCTACATCATGAACGAGCCCTATCTCGGCGGGACGCACCTGCCCGACATCGCGCTCGTCATGCCGATCTTCCACGCGGGCGAGCCGATCGCGCTCTCCGCGACGATGACGCACCACCAGGACGTCGGCGGCATGACGCCGGGCTCCGTGCCGACCAATGCCACCGAGATCTTCCAGGAAGGCCTGCGCATCCCGCCGCTGAAGCTGCGCGACGCCGGTGCGATGAACACGACGCTGGTGCGCATGCTGCGCCTCAACGTGCGCATCCCCGACACCGTGATGGGCGACCTCGACGCGCAGATCGCCGCCTGCCAGATGGGCGGGCGTCGCCTCGCCGAGCTCGCCGCGATCCATGGCACGCCCGCCCTGCGCGCGATCTTCGCGACGCTGCTCGACCGCTCGGAGCGCATGACGCGCGAGGCCCTGCGGGCGATGCCCGAGGGCACCTACCGCCATGTCGACCACCTCGACAACGACGGCATCGAGTATGGACGGCCGATCCGCATCGAGGTCGCCGTCACCGTGCGCGACGGCGCCTTCCACTGCGACTTCACGGGCACGAGCCCGCAGCTCAAGGGCCCGTTCAACTGCGTGCGCTCCGGCTCGCAGGCGGCGGCCTACTTCGCGGTCCGCGCCCTCACCGACCCGACGATCCCGACCAACGCGGGCTGCTTCCGCCCTGTGTCCCTCCACCTGCCGGAGGGCACGCTCGTGAACCCGCGCGAGCCCGCGCCGGTCGGCTCGCGCACGGCGACGATCAAGCGCATCACCGGCTGCATCCTCGGCGCCTTCAGGGACGCGCTGCCCGACCGCGTGCCGGCCGACGCCGCGGGCGAGCTCCTTACCCTCGCCTTCGGCGGCTCGCATCGCGGGCGTCGCTTCGTCGTCGGCGAGCTGATCGCGGGCGGCAGCGGCGCGTCCGCCGCGCGCGACGGTGTCGACGTGATCGAGACCGACGCCACCAACTGCATGAACCTGCCGGTCGAGGCGCTGGAGATGGAGGCGCCGATCCGCATCCACCGCACCGAGCTGCGCCGCGGCTCCGGCGGCGACGGCGCGTTCCGCGGCGGGCTCGGCCTGCGCCGCGAATACGAGATCCTCGACGGCGAGGTCTCCTTCACCCATCGCGGCGAGCGCCACGCCTTCCCGGCGAGCGGCGCGCGCGGCGGCGCGGCCGGCGCGAAGGCCGTCTCGGTCATCCGCCGCGCGGGTGGCGGCGAGGAGGAGATCGATTCCAAGCTGGTGACGACGCTGCACCGCGGGGACCGCGTCCTCGTGGAGACCGCGGGCGGCGGCGGCCATGGCGACCCGGCGGCGCGACCGGCCTCGGCGCGCGCCGAGGACGCCGCGAACGGCAAGGTCTGAGCGCAGGTCAGAAGCGGCCGGCGCGGTAGTCGTCGAAGGCCTGCATCACCTCCTCGCGCGTGTTCATCACGAAGGGCCCGCCCCAGGCCACGGGCTCGCCGATCGGCCGGCCGGAGAGCAGCAGGAACCGCGCCCCCGCCGCGCCAGCGCGCGCGACCACGCGCTCTCCCGGGCCGAGCACCGCGAGCGACAGCGCGCCGACCTCGCCGCCGCCGCCGACCGCGACCGATCCCTCGTAGACGGCGAGCATCGCCGCGTGGTCGCCGGGAAGCGGTTCCTCGAGGCGGGCACCGGGCCCCAGCGCGACGTCGAGGTAGCGGGCGTCCACGTGCGGCGCGGCCACGGGCCCCGCCGTGCCGCGCGAGGTCGCGCCGGCGACGACGACGAGATCCACGCCCTCGCCGCGCGCCTCGCGCCCGAGGCTTGCCGCGGGGAATTCCTGGTAGCCCGGCTCGGTCATCTTCAACCGCGCCGGCAGGTTGACCCAGAGCTGGAAGCCGCGCATCCGGCCCTCCTCCTGCTCGGGCATCTCCGAGTGCACGATGCCGCGCCCCGCGCGCATCCACTGCACCCCGCCGGTGCCGATGACGCCGGAATGCCCCCGGTTGTCGCCATGGCGCATGCGTCCCTCGAGCATGTAGGTCACGGTCTCGAAGCCACGATGCGGATGGTCCGGGAAGCCGGCGAGATAGTCGTCCGCGTCGGCGCTGTCGAAATGGTCGAGCATCAGGAAGGGATCGAGCAGCTGCAGGCGCTGCGTGCCCAGCAGCCGCGCGATGCGCACGCCGGCCCCCTCCGACATCGCGACGCCGGGCACCACCAGGATCGCCTCGCGCATGGCTGCTGCTCCCATGTTTCGGTTGCCCGACCGCGCACGGGCCGCGCTAACATGCCGCGCGAGGGGAAGTGGGGAAAGACTTGGCGACGTTGCGGCCGGCGATCGCCGGCATCGGGGAGACGAGGCTCGGGCGGATCGCGGGTCGTACCGCGCTCCAGCTGCAGGCGGAGGCCGCGCGCGCGGCCATCGCGGACGCGGGCCTGCGCTTCGAGGACATCGACGGCGTCGTCGCCCTGCCGATGCGCACGCAGCCGTCGATGATGCCCGCGGCCGCGATCGCGCACTACCTGGGCATCGTGCCCTCGCATCTCGCCACGCTCGACCTCGCCGGCGCCTCGGGCGTGGCGATGGTGCAGGAGGCAGCGCAGGCGCTCCAGGCCGGGTCTTGCCGCCACGTGCTCTGCGTCTCCGGGCAGAACATGCTCTCGCATCGCTCGCGCGACGACGCGATCCGCCAGATGGCGGAGGCGGGCGCCGCGCATCCGCAGTTCGAGGTCCCCTACGGGCCCCTGATCCCCTCGCTCTACGCGCTGGTCGCGCAGCGCCACATGCACGAGTTCGGCACCACGCGCGCGCAGATGGCCGAGGTGGCCGTCGCCATGCGCGCCCATGCCGCGCTCAATCCCGGCGCCCACAAGCGCGAGCCGATCACGGTCGAGGACGTGCTCGCGGCCCCGCCCGTCTCGTCGCCCTTCGGCGTGCTCGACTGCTCGCTGGTCTCCGACGGCGCCTGCGCGGCCGTGGTCACGATGTCCGACCGCGCGCGCGACCTTCCGCGGCCGGTGGTGCAGCTGCTGGGCTTCGGCCAGGGGCTGAGCCACACCCATGTCGGCGAGGCGCGCAACCTGGTGGAGACCGGGGCCGTGCGCTCGGGTGCGCAGGCCTTCCGCGCCTCGGGCCTGCGCCCGTCGGACATCGACGTCGCGATGCTCTACGACTGCTTCACCATCACGGTGCTGGTCGAGCTCGAGGACCTGGGCTTCTGCCCCAAGGGCGAGGGCGGCCGCTTCGTCGAGGGCGGGCGCATCCGCCTTGGCGGCGAATTGCCGGTGAACACCCATGGCGGGCTCCTCTCCGGCGGGCATCCCGGCCTGCCCGGCGGCTTCTTCCACGTGACCGAGGCGGTGCGCCAGCTGCGCGGCGAGGCCGGCGCGCGGCAGGTGCCCGATGCGCGCATCGCCCTGGTCCACGGAAATGGTGGCATCATCGGGATGCACGCGACGATGACGATGGGACGCGCCGATGCAGCCTGACGTGCCGGCGCGCCCGCGCCCCTTCCCCGACGCGGAGACCGCGCCCTACTGGGAAGCCGCCGCGCGCGGCGAGCTGCGCGTGCAGCGTTGCTCGGCCTGCGGCACGCATCGCTTCTACCCGCGCGCCCTATGCCCCGCCTGCCACGACGACGCGCATGAATGGGTGCGCGTCTCGGGCCGCGGCGAGGTGCATTCCTTCTCGGTCGTGCGGCGTGCGCCCAGCCCTGCCTTCGCCGCGCGCGTCCCCTACGCGATCGCGATGATCGCGCTCGAGGAGGGACCGCACATGCTGTCCGAGGTGGTCGGCATGGATCCCGACCACGTCGCCATCGGCCTTCCGGTCGAGGTCGCCTTCGAGGACATCGGCGAGGGCATGAGGCTTCCGGTCTTCCGCCCGCGCGGCGAAGGCGGCTCGCCATGAGCGGCAAGCCCGCCCCCCTGCCGGCGGAATGGGAGCCGCGCCTCGCCACGGACCTCGCGGAGCTCCTCGCGGCGGCCGAGCAGTTGTCCGATGGCGGGGAGATGCACGAGCTGCCGGAGGGCTTCGCCGAGGCCCTGGCCGCGCTCGCCGCCGCCAGGGCAACTCGATGAGCGCCGACGCGGCAGACCACGACCTCGCCGCCCTCGCCGGCGCGATCGCGCGCGGCGAGACCAGCGCGCGCGACGCCGTCGCCCGCGCGCTCGCCCGGGCGCGGGCATGGCAGCCGTCGATCAACGCCTTCGTCGCGATCGACGAGGAGGGCGCCATGCGGCGCGCCGCCGAGGCCGACAGGCTGCGCGCGTCGGGCGCGCCCCTGCCGCCGCTGCATGGCGTGCCGGTCGCGATCAAGGACATGTTCGACCGCGACGGCCGCGCGCCGGGCTGCGGCGCCGGCCCAGGCCGGTCGCGCGCGGGCCTGCGCGACGCCGCGCTGGTGGAGGCGCTCGCGCGCAGCGGCGCGAGCGTCGTCGGCCAGCTCAACATGACCGAGTACGCGCTCGGCCTGACAGGCCATAACGACCATGTCGGGGATTGCCGCAATCCGTGGTCGCCCGACCGCGTGACCGGCGGCTCCTCGAGCGGCCCGGCCGCGGCCGTCGCGGCGCGCATCGTCCCTGCCTCGATCGGATCGGACACCGGCGCATCGATCCGCATCCCCGCCGCGTGGTGCGGCGTCGCCGGCCTCAAGCCGACGCACGGGCTGGTCGACGCGCGCGGCGCCATGCCGATGAGCTTCGCGCTCGACACGATCGGCCCGCTGGCG
>CANMWW010000202.1 GCA_947500965.1 Alphaproteobacteria bacterium | reverse complement strand
CGACCCGCATGGCCCGCTCGTCGCGACCGCGCGCGGGCTCGGCATCTGCCTCGGCGACTGAGGCGGCTCAGCCGCCGCGCGCGCGCCGCACGACGCCGCCGGCCGCGTCCAGCCGGCGTCGCGCCTCCGCGGGATCGACGCCGTCGAGGAGCACGAGGATCGCGCGCTTGAGGTCGCCGGACGTGGCCTCCAGCGCGACGCGCGCCTCGTCCTCGCCGCGGCCGGAGAGGCGCGACAGGATCCGCAGCGATCGCGCGCGCAGCTTCTCGTTGCTCGCCTGCATGTCGACCATGAGCCCGCGATAGACGCGGCCGAGCCCGACCATCGCGGCGGTCGAGAAGAGGTTGAGCGCCGCCTTCTGCGCGGTGCCGGCCTTGAGGCGCGTCGAGCCGGAGATGGCCTCCGGCCCCGTGTCGAGGAGCACGCCGACGTCGCCGGCGTCGAGAAGAGGCGCACCGGCATTGCACGCGATGCCCACGACGAGCGCGCCAGCCTCGCGCGCCGCCGCGGCGGCAGCGAGCACGAAGGGCGTCGTGCCGCTCGCCGCGAGGGCAAGAACGACGTCGTCGCGCGTGGGCGAGGCCGCGTGCATCCGCGCCCTGCCCGCCTCGCGGTCGTCCTCCGCGCCCTCGACCGAGCGCGTGACGGCGGCGTCGCCCCCGGCGATCAGGAAGACGCAGCGCTCGCGCGGCCACGAGAAGGTCGGCGTCAGCTCGGCGCCGTCCTGCACGCCGAGCCTGCCGGAGGTTCCGGCGCCGACGTAGAAGATGCGGCCGCCGGCGGCGAGGCGCGGAACGGCAAGGTCCACCGCCCGGGCGAGTTCGGGAAGCGCGCGGCGGACCGCGGCGATGGCCTGTTCCTGGTGGCGGGCAAGCCCGTCGAGGACCCGGGATGCGGGCCAGCCGTCCATGTCGGCGAAGGCCTCGTCGAAGCCTTCCGTCGAACGGGTCGGCGGACGCGTCACGCCGAGCTGCGCATCTCGTCGGAAGGCGGCTTCTCCGCGTCGTCGTCGACGACGGGGCCTTCCTCGGCCTCGGCCTGCTCGCCGATCTCGGGGGGCAGCTCGAGCGAGCCCTGCTCGCCGTACTGGTTGACGCCGGGGCGACGGTCGAGGAGCCCGGCCGCGCGCAGCTCCTCGACGCCGGGCAGCTGCGCCAGCGTGTCGAGGCCGAAGTGGACGAGGAACTGCTCGGTCGTGATCCACTCGGCGGGGCGACCCGGCACGTGCTCGCGATGGCCATGAGGCTTGATCCAGCCCGCCTCCATCAGCTGGTCGAGCGTGCCGCGGGAGATGGAGACGCCGCGGATCTCCTCGATCTCGGCGCGCGTGACCGCCTTCTTCTCGGCATGCTGGTAGGCGACGATCGCCAGCGTCTCGATCGCGGCGCGGCTGAGCTTGCGCGGGACGGCGACCTCGATGTCGAGCGCGCCCGCGAGGTCGGGCGCGGTCCTGAGCCCGACCTTGCCGGCGACGTGCACGAGGTTCACGCCATGCCCGGCGTATTGCGCCTCGAGCGTGGCGAGGAGTTCCGCCACCGGCGCGCCCTCCGGCAGGCGCCGGGCGATCTCCTTCGGCTCGAGGAGCCCGGGCGCGGCGAAGAGCAGCGCCTCCACGAGCCGCAGCTGCTGCGCACGGCTGCGGGCATCGGCGATCTCCGCCTCGGCGCGCGCGGCATCATCCTGCGGGGACGCGTCGTCCGGGGTCGCGGACCCTGCCGGCGCGGCCTCGACCTGCGCCGGGGCCTCGACCGGCGCGGCGGCTTCGGTCTCGTCCTGTTTCGCCTTGGCGGTCTCGTCGCTCATGTCGCCTGCCTGTCAGCGGAGGGAAGCTCGGTCACCGGGTTCTCCGGCGCCCGCCGCACGTAGATCGGTCCGAAATTGCGCTCCTGGCGGAGCTGCAGCTTGCCGGAGCGCACGAGCTCGAGGCTCGCGGCGAAGGTCGCGGCCATTCCGGAGCGCTCGACCACGCCACCGCCCAGCCCGCCTGGCAGGAAGGACTGCAGCGTCGTCCACTCGGGCATGCGCCCGAGCATCGACGACAGGCGCTCGAGCGCCGCCTCCATCGAGAACAGCTCCGAGGCAGGGATCGTGAGCGTGCGCTCCTCCTCCTTGCCGCGCATGTCGCCATAGGCCTTGAGCAGCTCGTAGAAGGTCAGCTCGTAGACGGGCTTGCGGACGATCCTGAGCCCCTCGGGCTCGCCGCGCGGAAAGACCTGCCGGCCGAATTGCGGGAGGGCGAGGAGCTTCTCCCCCGCCGCGCGCATCGCCTCGAGGCGGCGAAGCTGGAAGGCAAGCGCCTCCGCCATCTCGACCGCGCTGGGCTCCGCCTCCTGCGTCGCCTGGGGCACGGGCAGCAGCAGCTTCGACTTCAGGTAGGCGAGCCACGCGGCCATCACGAGGTAGTCGGCGGCGAGCTCAAGGCGCTGCTTCTTGGCGCGCTCGACGAAGGCGAGGTACTGGTCCGCGAGGGCAAGGATCGAGATGCGGGCGAGGTCGACCTTCTGCTCCCGCGCGAGCGCGAGGAGGACGTCGAGCGGGCCCTCGTAGGTCCCGAGGTCGAGGATGAGGTTCTCCTCGTCGACGCTCGCGGCCGGACGGGGCCCGTCCTCCTGGAACGGGATGATCTCCGCGCTCATGCGAGCCCCGAGAGGAAGAGGACGAGGCGGGTAAGGGCCCGGGCGGGCGCCTCGAGGAGGAGGCCAGCGGGGTCGAAGCCCTCCGCCAGCCGCGGCAGGACGAGGAACAGGCCCAGCACGATCAGGACGCCGAAGGGCTCTACCCTCGCGAGGGGAATGGCGAGCACGCGTGGCAGCAGGCCGACGGCGACTCGGCCGCCATCGAGCGGCGGGATCGGGAGCATGTTAAAGACGGCCAGCAAGATATTGAACTTTATGCAGTTCATCAGGTTGTAGGCGATCCATTCCCCGGCCGGTTCGGGAACCAGCACGAGGCCGTGATACAGGATGGCCGCCGCGAGGGCCAGACCGAGGTTCATGGCCGGCCCGGCGGCCGAGACGATCACCATGTCGCGCCGCGGGTTCCGGAAATAGCGGAGGTCGACCGGCACCGGCTTGGCGTAGCCGAAGAGGAAACCGGCGCCCATGACGATCAGGAAGCCCGGCAGCAGGATCGTCCCGAACGGGTCGATGTGCCGGAGCGGATTGAGCGAGATCCGGCCCAGCGCCTCCGCGGTCGGGTCGCCGAGCGCACGGGCCGCGAAGCCGTGCGCGGCCTCGTGCAGGGTGATGGCCAGCAGCGCCGGCACGATCCAAGTCGAAAGCGTCCAGGCGTCGCCCATCATGGCGCCGGGATCCCGGCGAGAAGCGCGTCGAGCCTGCCTCGCCAGACCTGGGCGTCGACGGGCACGCGCGGCCCCACGCGGCGGCGCGAGGCGTCGAGGCGCCGCCGGGCCTCGCCTCCCAGCGCGGGAAGGCCGGAGAGCAGCACCCTCGATGTCTCGATGGCGCCGTCGCAATGGAGCGCCACGTCGCAACCCGCGGCGAGCGCCGCGCGCGCCCGCTCGATCGGCGTGCCGCCCAGCGCGTTCATGCCGAGGTCGTCGCTCAGCAGCAGGCCGTCGAAGCCGATCTCGTCGCGGATGAAGGAGATGCAGGCCGGGGAGATCGTGCCCGGTCGCTGCGCATCGAGCGCGCGGTAGAGCACATGCGCGGTCATTCCCCAGGGGATCCTGTCGGCGAGGGCCCGGAAAGGCACCGCGTCGACCGCGCGCAGATCCTCCGCCGAGGCGTCGACCACGGGGAGTTCGCGATGGCTGTCGGCCCCTGCCCGGCCATGGCCAGGCATGTGCTTAATGACCGGCATGACGCCGAGGTCCATCAGGCCCTCCGCCGCGGCGCCGGCGAGTTCCGCGACCGTCGCGGCGTCGCGGCCATGGGCGCGGTCGCCGATCACGTCATGGGCGCCCGGCGACGGCACGTCCGCGCAGGGCGCGCACACCACGTCGATGCCGAGCGCCATGCACTCCGCGGCGATGAGCCTGGCGTTGAGGCGCGCCGCCTCGCGCGCGGCGGCCGGGCGCGCGGCATGGAGCTCCGCGAAGCGCGCGGCGGGCGGCGCGGCTCGCCATGCCGGCGGGCGCAGGCGCTGCACCCGGCCGCCCTCCTGGTCGACGAGCACCGGGGCATCCGCCCGGCCGACGGCGCGACGCAGGTCGCGCACCAGCCGCGACAGCTGGGTCGGGTCGGAGACGTTGCGCGCAAAGAGGATGAAGCCCAGCGGGTTGCCGGATGCGAAGAGCGCGGCCTCCTCGTCCGTCAGCACTGTCCCGGAACAGCCGAGGATCAGCGCGCGCTCAGTTTGGCGCGACGACAATGCACACCGTGCCGGCCTTCTGCAGGCGCGCGCACATGTCGCGCGCCGCGTCGCGGCTGGGCAGCGTCCCGGCGTGGACGCGATAGAACGTCCCGCGGTCGGGGAAGTCGACGCGCGAGAAATGCGCGGTGAGGGTCCCGATCTCGGCCGGATGCTTGCGCCGGACACCGTCCCAGAGCTTGCGCGCGTCCGCCTCGCTGCGCACCGAGCCCAGCTGGACCTTGAAGCCCGTCGCGGCCCCGGCGCGCGCCGGCGGCGGCAGGGCAGCCGCGGCGCCGGGCACGACCGCGACCGGGCGGACCGGCGGCGGGGCCGGCGGCGGCGGCATCGGGAATGGACCGGAGGGAAGCTTCGCCTCGGCCTGCGCGGCCGGAGACGGTGCCTGCGCCGGTGCAGGCACGGCCGCGGCCTGCTCCTGTGCAGGCGGCGCGGTCGCGACCGGCGGCGGCGCGGGCGCAGGCCTTGGAAGCGGCTTCTCCGGCGGGGGAACGAAGCTTTCGGGCTTCTGGGGCGCGGAAGCTGCCCCCTTGCCGACATTCCAGATCTCGAGGCTGCCGTGCTGGACCTCGAGGCCGCCCGGATTGGCGGGCTTCTCCAGATAGGGCTGGCCCGCGGTCACGAGCGGGACCGCGATCCGGCCCTGCCCGTCCGAGAACGCCCAGTAGCCATAGCCCACGATGCCGCCGAAGCCGATCGCCGCCAGGCCGACCACCGCGAAGGGAACCCAGCGCGGCATGCCGGCGCGGCGCTCGCGCACGAGACGGCGCGGTTCGTCGTCCGGATCGCTCCTGAGCGTCATGTCGGGGCCGCCCCCCGAAGCCGGGTCCGTGATGCGCGTGCCCATCGCAGGCCTTTCCGCTTCGTCGCGCCGCGCAGCGCGCGGGACGGAGCGTTACACCAAGGCCCGGCGAGTCGCGTCAACGTGG
>CANMWW010000201.1 GCA_947500965.1 Alphaproteobacteria bacterium | reverse complement strand
CTCCTGCATGAAGACGGTGTCGGTGCCCGCGGGCATCGGCGCGCCCGTGAAGATGCGCACCGCCGTGCCCGGCGCGGCCGCGCCCGGCAGGGCCTGGCCTGCGGCGACGCGCGCGCAGACGGGCAGCCGCGTCGCGCCATCCGTGGCGAGGTCGGCGAAGGCGACCGCGTAGCCGTCGACCGCGGCGTTGTCGTGGGGCGGCACGTCGCGCGGCGCGTCGACGTCCTCGGCGAGGATGCGCCCGCGCGCGAGGCGCAGCGCGACCTCCTCGGTCGCGGCGACGCAGGAGACGCGCGCCGCGAGGATCGCGAGCGCCTCGTCGGCGCGCATCAGCTCGCCGCCGAAGGCGAAGCAGTCGTCCGAGAGCTGTGCCATCGCGCCGCCCTCAGCCGCCGCGGGCGGGGCCGAGGCCGCAGCGGTCGACGACGAAGCCGGCGATCGCCTCGATGTCGTCGAGCGGCAGGCGCGGCACGGGCAGGCCCTCGAGCGGCGCGTCGGAGGCCACCGCGACGACCCGCGGGTCGCCGGGCGCGAGCAGCGGCTTGCCGAGCGCGGGGCGATGGACCTCGAGCTTGTCGTGGGCGTGGTGCTTGAACCCCTCGATCAGGAGAAGGTCGACCGGCGACATGCGCGCGACGAGTTCCTCCACCGTCGGCTCCGGCGCGCCGCGCAGCTCGTGCATCAGCGCGAAGCGGTTGGCCGAGGACACCATCACCTCGCGCGCGCCGGCCAGGCGATGCGAATGGGAATCCTTGCCCGGCCTGTCGACGTCGAAGGCGTGGTGGGCGTGCTTGATCGTCGAGACGGAGAGCCCGCGCGCGACGAGCGCGGGGATGAGCCGCACGAGGAGCGTGGTCTTGCCGCTTCCGCTCCAGCCCGCGAGGCCGAAGACCTTCATGTCGTCGAGGTCTGGCCGGCCGCGGGCGGCTTGGGCGCCGCGGCCTGCGGCTGGCCGGGCGGCGCCGGGACGACCGGGCGCGTGCCGTGCGTCACCGGCCTCTCGTCGAGGTGGCGAAGGCCCTCCGCGAGGTAGTCGTATCCGGTGATCAGCGTGAGCACCGCCGCGCTCCAGAGCAGGACCTCGCCGATGGCGAGGACGGGGAGGAAGGCCGTGGGCTCCGCGTCGCCGACGATGAGGAACCCGAGCGCCGTCATCTGGATGCCGGTCTTCCACTTGGCAAGCCTGCTCACGGGGAGCTTGGCGCGCAGTTCGGCGAGGAACTCGCGCAGGCCCGAGACGAGCACCTCGCGGCAGAGGATGACGAGCGCGGCGAGCACGTCGAGGCCCGAGACGCGGCCGAAGGCGACGAGCAGCAGGATGACGGAGGCGACGAGCAGCTTGTCGGCGATCGGGTCGAAGATGCGGCCGAGCTTCGACTGCTGCTTCCAGGCGCGCGCGAAATAGCCGTCGAGGTAGTCGGTCACGGCCGCGGCCGCGTAGACGGCCAGCGCCACGAAGCGCGCGCCATCGCCATCGACGTAGCACAGCCCGGTCAGCAGCGGGATCGCCGCGATCCGCGCGAATGTCAGGGCCATGGGCAGGGAGCCGAGCATCGTCGACCGGGCATCCGTCAGCGTTGCGTTTCCGGCGGGCAGTCTATCCGGCGGCGTTGAAGTGGTCATAGATCTTTCGCGCCGTCGCGCGGTCTATGCCGTTCACCGCCTCGAGGTCGGCGAGGCCCGCGCGCGCCACGGCCCGCGCCGAGCCGAAATGAAGCAGCAGCGCCTTCTTGCGCCGAGGCCCGATCCCCGGGACCTCGTCGAGCGCGGAGCCCTGGATCAGGGCCGAGCGCCGGGCGCGATGGGTGCCGATGGCGAAGCGGTGCGCCTCGTCGCGCAGCCGCTGGAGGAAGAACAGGACCGGGTCTCCGGGGGGCAGCTGGAAGGGCTCGCGCCCGCGCATGAAGAAGCGCTCGCGCCCGGCGTCGCGGTCGGGCCCCTTGGCGACGCCCACCAGCGCCAGGCCCTCGATCCCGAGCTCGGCGAGGGCGGCATGCGCGGCCTCGAGCTGGCCGGCCCCGCCATCGACCAGGACGAGGTCGGGCCACGTCCCCTCGTCGCGGTCGGGGTCGTCGCGCAGGGCCCGCGCGAAGCGCCGCGACAGGACCTGGCGCATCATCGCGTAGTCGTCGCCCGCGACGACCGGGCCGCCCGGGCCGTCGGGCCGGATGTTGAACTTCCGGTAGGCCGACTTCATGAAGCCCGCGGATCCGGCGACGACCATCGCGCCGACCGCCTCGCGGCCCATGATGTGGCTGTTGTCGTAGACCTCGATGCGCTCCGGCGGCGCGGGCAGGCCGAATGCCGCCGCCACGCCGGCCAGGAGCTCGGCCTGGCGCGCGTCGTCGACCCGTCGGCGGACCAGCGCCTCGCGCGCGTTGGCGAGCGCATGCTCCACCGCCTTGCGCTTGTCGCCGCGCTCCGGGACATGGACCTCCACGCGATGGCCCGCGCGCGCGGACAGCGCCTCGGCGAGGAGCGCGCGCTCCGGGACCTCGGCCGAGAGCAGCACGAGGCCCGGCGGGGGCTTGTCGTCGTAGAACTGGCCAAGGAAGGCAGCGAGGATCTCGCCGGGGTCGTCCGCGCGGTCGTGGCGCGGGAAATAGGGGCGGTTGCCGCAGTTGCGCCCGCCGCGGAAGAAGAAGACCTGGATCGAGGCCACGCCGCCCTCGTGGTGCAGCGCCACGACGTCGGCGTCGCCGATCGATTCGATGTTGATGTCCTGGCGGCTCTGCACCTGCGTCAGCGCGCGGATGCGGTCGCGGTAGAGGGCGGCCGTCTCGAAGTCGAGGGCGTCCGCCGCCTGCTGCATGCGCGCGGCGAAGCCCTCCTGCGCCTCGCGCGAGCGCCCCGACAGGAAGGCGCGCGCCTCCGCGACCAGGCCCGCGTACTCGGCCTCGCCGATGCGGCCGACGCAGGGCGCCGAGCAGCGCTTGATCTGGAACAGCAGGCAGGGCCGGGTGCGGTTCGAGAACACGGAATCCGAGCAGGACCGCAGCAGGAAGGCGCGCTGCATCGCCGTCAGCGTCTGGTTGACGGCGCCCGCGGAGGCGAAGGGGCCGAAATAGGCGCCCTTGCGCACCCGCGCGCCGCGATGCTTGGCGATCTGCGGGAAGGCGTGCTCGTCGAGCAGCGCGATGTAGGGGAAGGACTTGTCGTCGCGCAGCAGGACGTTGAAGCGCGGCATCAGCCGCTTGATGAGGTTGCTCTCCAGCAGCAGCGCCTCGACCTCGGTGTGGGTCACCACGATCTCGACCCGGCGCGTCCCGGCGACCATGCGCTGCAGGCGCAGGGGCAGGCGCGACCACTGGAGGTACTGCGCGACGCGCCGCCTCAGGCTGCGCGCCTTTCCGACATAGAGGGCCTCCCCCTCGGCATCGAGCATGCGGTAGACGCCCGGCCCGCTGGACATGTCGGCCAGGGCGGCGCGCAGGACCGTGGCGCCGGCCCGGAAGCTGGCCGGCCCGCTCTCTTCATCCGTCACATGAGGGTCGGGTGGTGAATCCCCGGTCATGCCGACCGCAAGTCCCCAATTTCGAAAGGGTCCAGAAACATGGCCGCGAGCCTATCCACCGTTTCTGTGGATATGTCTGTTGGCAACAGCGCGCCGATCAGCGGCCACGCGTGATTCGGCGAAGGTTGCGCTCGACTTGCACAAAAACTGTGCATCTAACCAACCCATTGATTTCATTGAAAACACATGCGCGACGATGCCGCGCCACTGTCAAGAAATACCTTCAGGCATCGATTCCCCGGGCAATTGCGTCGGCGCGAGGGCGGATGTGGGCAGTTTCGCCGCCGAAGCGCCGAGTCAAGCCCTTCTTTCGATCTCGATCCCGACCGAGGCGGCATCGGCGTAGACGTCGAGCTTCTCCACGCGCACGCGCACGCTGGCGACGCGCCGGTCCTCGAGCGCCACCTCGGCGATGCGCTCGGCCAGGGTCTCGATCAGCTGCACATGGCCGCTTGCGACGATCTCGCGCACCGCGCGCGTCATCCTGTCGTAGCAGACCACGGCGTCGAGCCGGTCGGGGAAGGGGCCGGCGGGCTCGGCCACGGCGAGGTCGAGGTTGACCCGCACGCGCTGGGTGCGCCCCTTCTCGTGCGCCCAGACGCCGACCGCGGCATCGAGCAGGAGGTCGCGCACGAAGACATGGCGCATGCCGCGCCCGGCGTCCGCGATGGCGGGCGCCGCCCAGTGTCCGGTCTCGGTCGTCATCGCTATTCCTCGGGTTCCTCGCCAGGCCGCGTCGCGCCCCAGTTCAGGTGCTGCCCGCCGTCGAGGGCGAGCATCTGGCCGGTGAAGGACCGGGCGGTGAGCAGGAATCGGATCGCCGCCGCGAATTCGGCGAGCTCCGGCCCGCGCTGCAGCGGCACGCTCGCGGCCTGGCGGGCGAACTGCTCGGCGCTCTGCCGCGTGTTGGCAAGGGCGGGCCCGGGCCCGATGCCGCAGACCCGGATGCGCGGCGCCAGGGCGAGGGCGAGGGTCTGCGTCAGGGACCAGAGCCCCGCCTTGCTCAAGGTGTAGCTCGTGAAATGGGGCGTGGGGCTCCAGACCCGCTGGTCGAGCAGGTTGACCACGAGGCCCTCCGCGCCGGCGGGCAGGCGCCGGGCGAAATCCTGGGCCAGCACGAAGGGCGCGCGGAGATTGGCCTCCATGTGCCGGTCCCAGCTGGCGCGGGTCGCGTCGAGCGCGTCGTCGCGCTCGAACACCGAGGCGTTGTTGACCAGCACGCCGAGCGGGCCGAGCGCGGCCTCCGCGGCCGGCACGAGCCGCGCGACCTCGTCCTCGCGGCCAAGCTCGGCCACGAGCACGCAGGCGCGTCCGCCGCGCGCGGCGATGCCGGCCGCGAGGTCCTCCGCCTCGGCGCGCGAGGCCTGGCAGTGGATCGCGACGGCGAAGCCGTCGGCGGCGAGCGTCTCGACGATGGCGCGGCCGATGCGCCTGGCGCCTCCGGTGACGAGCGCCGCGCGGGGGATCGGGGGATGGTCCATCGGGGGGGACCATGTGGCGCGCGCGCGCGCGGATCAAGGCTCATCCCGCGGCCGTCGCTCCTCCGTCGCCCGCGATCATCGCGCGGAACATCTCCTCGACGCCGGCGGCGGTGGCGTCCCAGGAGAAGCCCTCGGCATGGCGCCGCGTCGCCGCGCGCTGCGGCGGCGACGCGGCGAGGGCGCGCACGCCGTCGGCGATCGCCCGCGCGTCGCGCGCGAC
The DNA here is from genome assembly GCA_947500965.1 of Alphaproteobacteria bacterium. Classification (GTDB taxonomy): domain Bacteria; phylum Pseudomonadota; class Alphaproteobacteria; order CACIAM-22H2; family CACIAM-22H2; genus CAIOSQ01. Next base: position 48 of record CANMWW010000201.1, on the reverse strand, counting down.
GAGCAGCCCCGCCGCGGGCGAGGAGACGACCTCGGGCGTCCCCCAGAT
>CANMWW010000200.1 GCA_947500965.1 Alphaproteobacteria bacterium | reverse complement strand
TGGCCGACGCCGATGACGAGGCCGAGCGCGAGGATGGTGCGCCAGCCGACGCGCGGGAACGGGACCACGAGCACGAACAGCGCCGAGACCACGAAGCGCATCGCCGCGAAGAGCAGCGGTGGCGTGTCGCGCAGCGCCGCCTCGGTCACGATGAACGCGCCGGCCCAGACGCTCGTGGCGAAGAGCGCCATCGCGAGGTCCGCGGGCCGCATGCGCGGCGCCGTCATGGCGCCGCGACCAGCCCGGGGCTCACGCCGGCCTGACCGCGGAGATGCCGAGCGCGCGCGCGGCCCAGGCCGTGGTCGCGAGCAGCGCCTCGTCGTCGCCGAAGCGCCCGACCAGCTGGACGCCAAGCGGCAGCCCGCCCGGCCCGGTCGCGTAGGGCGAGGTCGTGCAGGGCACGCGCAGCAGCGACCAGAAGCCGTTGAACACCGGGTCGCCGGTCCAGGCCAGGCCCCTCGGCGCCTCGCCCGCAGCCGCGGGCACGATGAAGGCCTCGTCCTCGCCGAACGCCTCGTCGAGGAAGACCCGCGCGCGGTCGCCGTAGCGCAGCGCCTCGGCGTAGCGTCGCTCGTTGCGCTGGCCCAGCTCGACGAAGCCGCGCAGGTGGGCGCTCAGCCTCGCGGGCATCTCGCGCGCGTAGCGGGCGAAGGCACGGCTGGCCTCGACCGAGATCACGATGCGGTGCATGTCGCGCGCCTCGGCGAACCACGCCGGCAGCCGGCGGCGCGCCACGCGCGCGCCCGCCTTCTCCGCCTCGCGCGCGAAGGCGTCGCAGGCGCGCCGCATGCCCGCGGTGGCGGCGGAGTCGTAGGGCGTCGCGAGGCGCACGAGGCGCGGGCGTTCCGGCGCCTTCGCGCGGCGATGGCCGCGCAGCAGCACGGGCGCCAGGACCTCGAGGTCCGCCGCCTCGCGCGCGAACCAGCCGACCGTGTCGAGCGAGCGGCCGAGTTCGTGCACGCCGTGCGTCTCCGTCCGGCCCCAGGACGACTTGAAGGCGAAGACGCCGCAGAAGGATCCCGGCCGGATCACCGACCCGCCGGTCTGCGTGCCGAGCGCGAGCGGGACGAAGCCCGCGGCGACCGCGGCGGCCGAGCCGCTGGAGGAACCGCCCGGCGTGTGGCGCAGGCCATGCGGGTTGCGCGCCGCGCTGGGATGCATGTTGGCGAACTCGGTGGTCGCGCATTTCCCGACGATCACCGCGCCGGCCTCGCGCAGGCGGTGGACGGCCAGCGCGTCGTGCGCCGGGACATGGCCCGGGAAGACGCGCGAGCCGTATTCCGTGCCGAGGCCGGCCGTGTCGATGATGTCCTTCACGCCGACGGGAAGGCCCTCGAGCGGCCTGCGGCGGGCGCGGCGCGCGTCGCTCGCCCGCGCGACGCGGCGCGCCGCGGGGTCGAGGCGCACGAAGGAGCGCACCGCGCCGTCGCCGGCGGCGATCGCCGCGAGGCAGGCGGAGACGAGGTCGGACGAGGCGAAGCGGCCGCGGGCCATGCCCGCGAGCATCGCGCGGGCGGGCAGCCAGGCGAGGTCAGACGCCATCGATCGCCTGGTGGGCGACGCAGTCGCCCCGCTCGACGCGCGCCGGGTGGCGCTGGCAGATCACGAGCCCGTCGCGCTTGAAGAAGCAGGGCGTCGGCTCGCGGCCCGGGTCATCGACGAAATGGACATGCCCGCAGAGGTCGCCGGCCTTGACCCAGTCGCCCAGGTCGGTGGCCGGCTCGAACAGGCCGGGCGCCGGCGCATGCACGTGGTAGTCGATGCCCGGCACGTTCATGTAGCGGGTCTTCGGCGCTGGCGCGGTGGGGCCGTCCCAGATGCCCATGTGCTTGAGCACGCGCCAGAGCCCGTCCTCGACGTTGCGGAGCATCCTGCGGTTCACGCTGCCGCCACCGCCGAACTCGCCCGCGATCTGCACGAGGCCGCGCGCGATCGCGGCGCCGGGCGAGTAGCGCGGGTCGGCGTGCTTCCACACGACCGAGTACTCGGTGCCGAAGGCCGTGAGCGCGTCGAGCGAGCGGCGGTTGAGCGCCGCGTCGGGCCCTTCGTTCGTGCTGCCGAAGGGGATGTAGGCCAGCGACGAGCCGCCCGAATGCAGGTCGGCGAAGAGGTCCGCCATCGGGAAGACGACGCTGTCGATGTAGTGGGCGATCTCCTGCGTGACGCCACGCTCCGGGTCGCCCGGGAAGGAGCGGTTGAGGTTGCCGCCGTCGATGGGCGACACGCGCGCGCCGGCGATGGCCGCCGGCAGGTTCGCCGCGGGCATGACGATCACGCGCCCCTGGATGCGCGCGGGATCCAGCGCGCGGACCATCTTGCACAGCGCGATCTGCCCCTCGTACTCGTCGCCGTGGTTGCCCGCCATCAGGAAGGCCGTCGGCCCGGTGCCGTTCTTCACCACCGCCATCGGGATCGCGATCATCCCGTAGGCGGAACGGGTCACCGAATGGGGCAGGTTCACCCAGCCGACCTGCTTGCCCGCCCGCTCGAAGTCGATGTCGGTCCAGATGCGCGTCCTGACGTTCATGCAACCCTCCCCTGCCGCGATGCGCGCTATCATTGGACCCGCGACGCCGCTCCGCAAGCGATGATCGGCACGCGCCTGGGGAGGGCGCCGCATTGGCTCACAGCGATCATCCGGCGCGCGGCGTCCTCGTCATGATGGGCGCGCAGGCGATCTTCGGGATCACCGACGCGATCCAGAAGCTGGCCATGGAGACCGTGCCGGAGATGATCGTGGTCTGGAGCCGCTTCGCGCTCTTCGCGGTCTTCTTCCTGCCCGTGGTCGCCATGCGCCCCGCGCACCTCGCCGCCACGCCGGAGCGCACGCTCCTGATCCTGCGCGGCTGCTGCTTCCTCGGCGCGACCTGCTTCATGGCGGGGGCGCTGGCGCGGCTGCCGCTGGCCACCGCCACGACGCTGATGTTCGTCGGGCCCTTCATCGTGACCGCGATGTCCGCGCTCATCCTGCGCGAGGCCGTGGGATGGCGGCGCTGGTCGGCGATCGCGGTCGGCTTCCTCGGCATGCTCGTGGTCGTGCGCCCCGGCGCGGGCGGCGACGCGGTCGGCTGGCCGGCCTTCCTCGTGCTCGGCTCGACGCTGTGCTGGTCGCTGGGCGTCATCGCCACGCGCGTCGTCGGCGCGCGCTCCGAGGCGACGACGATGCTGGTCTGGCAGACCATCGCCGGCTTCGCGCTCTCCGCGCCCTTCGCCCTGCTCGCCTGGCGCACGCCCGACGCGCGCGAGGCCGCGCTGCTGCTGCTCAACGGCTGCCTCAACCTCGTCGGCCAGTGGATGGTCGTGCGCGCGCTGCAACTCGCGCCGGTCTCCGCCGTGGCGCCGCTCACCTACACCGTCATCGTCTGGGCGACGCTGCTCGGCTGGAGCATGTTCGGGACCCTGCCCGACCTCTGGACCCTCGCGGGCGCGGCCATCATCATCCTGTCTGGCCTCTATGTCTGGTGGCGCGAGCGGGCGCGGGCGCGCGCCGCCGCCGCGGCCGCCGCCGCCGCCGCCGAGGGATGACTCGCGCGGCGCGGCGCGCTTAAATCCGCGCGGTTCCACCGAGGGGAAGGGAAAGACCGACATGCGCCTGTTCGCAGCGACGATCGCCACCGAGACCTACACGTTCTCGCCGATGGCGACCTGCATCGACGACTACAAGCAGGGCGTCTACCTGCGCCCGGGCGAGCACCCGAACGACACGCCGCTGATGTGCACCGCGCCGCTCTTCGTCGCGCGCCGCCGCGCCGCGAAGGAAGGCTTCACGCTGGTCGAGGGCAGCTGCTTCGCCGCCAGCCCGTCGGGCACGACGGTGCGCGCCGACTACGAGGCGATGCGCGACGAGATCCTCGCGCAGTGCAAGGCCGCGATGCCGCTCGACGGCGTCCTGCTCGGGCTGCACGGCGCGATGGTCGCGCAGGGCTACGACGACGTCGAGGGCGACGTGATCGAGCGCGTGCGCGCGATCGTCGGCCCGAAATGCGTGATCGGCGTCGAGCTCGACCCGCACTGCCACCTCACGCTCAAGCGCGTGAAGGGCGCCGACGTCATCATCCTCTACAAGGAATTCCCGCACACCGACGTCGTCGAGCGCGCCGAGGAGGTGCTCGACCTCGTGCTGCGGACGATCCGCGGCAAGATCAAGCCGGTGATGTCGGTCTACGACTGCCGCCAGATCGGCAGCTACCCGACCACCGAGCCGCTGATGCGCGCCTTCGTCGACCGCATGAGCGCGATGGAGGGCAAGGACGGCGTGCTCTCGATCTCGATCGGGCACTGCTTCCCCTACGCCGACGTGGCCGAGCTCACCGGGCGCATCCTGGTGATCACCGACGGCGACAAGAAGAAGGCCGACGCCCTCGCCACCGAGATCGGGCGCGAGTTCGTCTCGATGCGCGGGAAGACCGCGCCCGCCTACCACGGCATCGAGGACGGGATCACGGCGGCGCTGGAGTTCAACGACGCGCCGGTGGTCATGGCGGACCCGGCCGACAACGCCGGCGGCGGCGCGCCGTCCGACAACACCACGATCCTGCGCCGGCTGATCGAGCGGAAGGTGGAGAGCGCCTGCCTCGGGCCGGTCTGGGACCCGATCGCCGTGAAGCTCTGCTTCGCGGCCGGCCTCGGCGCGGAGTTCCCGCTGCGCTTCGGCGGCAAGATCGCCCAGAGCTCCGGCCTGCCGGTCGACGCGATCGTCAAGGTCGTCGGCCTGAAGCGCGACTGCTGGCAGAGCTTCGGCCCGACGCAGGTGCCGCTCGGCGACTGCGCCGCCATCAAGGTGGGCGGGATCGAGGTCGTGCTGATCGCCAACCGCACCCAGGCGCTCGGCCTCGAGCTGTTCCGCAACGTCGGCATCGAGCCGACCGAGCGGAAGATCGTCGCCGTCAAGTCGACCAACCACTTCCGCGCGGCCTTCGGGCCGATCGCGAAGAAGGTCATGTACATCGACTCCGACGGCCCGCTCAGCCGCGACTACCGCAAGATCCCCTACAGCAAGGTGCAGCGCCCGATCTGGCCGCTGGACGAGAAGACCGAGCCCGGCCTCGTGTTCTGAACGACGGTCCCTCACCGCGCCTCCGGCCGGCGCGGGGAGGGTAGCCTCACGCGATCCAGCCGGCCTGGCGCGGGTGCGAGAGGGCCTGCGGGTTGACCAGGTGGTCGGGGCGCGCGCGCCGCGCAAAGGCCGCGGCCGAGCGGAACGACCCCTCCGCCAGCGAGCGGTTGCACTCGTCGGTGTGGCAGAGCGCGTGCGGCGACACGATCACGTTG
>CANMWW010000199.1 GCA_947500965.1 Alphaproteobacteria bacterium | reverse complement strand
TACCGCGACGCGCGCATCCTGCCGATCTACGAGGGCACCAACGGCATCCAGGCCAACGACCTCGTCTTCCGCAAGCTCGGTCGCGACTCAGGCGCCGCGGCCGCGTCCTTCCTCGCCGAGGCGCGCGAGGGCGCGGCCGCGCTCGCCGCGCATCCCGGCGACGACGCCACGGCGATCGCGGCGCGGCTGCGCGCGGGCCTCGACGCGCTCGACGCGGCGACGCAGGCGATGGTGGCGCTGCAGTCCGCTTCGCCGCGGCGCGCCGCAGCCGGCGCCGCGCCCTATCTCCGGCTCTTCGGCCTCGTCGCGGGCGGCCATGTGCTGGCGCGCGGCGCGATCGCCGCGCTCGCGGGCCTCGCGGCGGGCCCCGCGGATGCGGCCTTCCTGCGCGCGCGGCTCGCGAGCGCGCGGTTCTATGCAGACCACTGGCTGAGCCAGGCGCCGTCGCTCGTCCACGCGGCCGTCGAGGGCGGCGCGCTCGTCGAGGCGCTCGGCGACGACGAGATCTGATCCGCGGGCCATCCACCGCAATCTCCGGCGCAGCCCAATTTCCTCTTGCATCGAGGGGGGGTTGGTCCCAAAAGACCCCTCCCAAAATTCGTCGCCCCGCGTGGCGACTCCAGAGAGGTGATTGGCCGGAGATGGGCAAGGTCACGAAGCTGGGCTTGGTCCCGGGTGTTCGTCGCGGCGAGGGCGTGAAGGCCCTCGGCCACCAGCAGGACACCGCTTTCGGCGCGCCGCATTCGTCTCCCGCGCATGGCCTCGCGCCGGGCGCGACGAGCGGCGACCAGAAGCCCGGCGACGTGGTCCAGAAGGACCATTTCATCGAGCGCAACGGCATCAAGTTCGCGGGCGTCCACCTGCTCGTCGAGCTCTGGGGCGCGAGCAACCTCGGCGACCTCGACCTCACCGATCGCGCGCTGCGCGAGTGCGTCGAGGTGTCCGGCGCGACGCTGCTGCACATCCACCTCCATCATTTCGGCCCCGGCGCCGGCCTGTCCGGCGTGGCCGTGCTGGCGGAGAGCCACATCTCCATCCACACCTGGCCCGAGCGCGGCTACGCGGCGCTCGACCTGTTCATGTGCGGCGCGGCCGACCCCTACAAGTCGATCCCCGTGCTGCGCGCCGCCTTCGAGCCGGCGACCGTGCAGGTGTCCGAGCAGAAGCGCGGAGTGCTGGCGTGAGCGGCGGGCCGGCTGCGGCCGGCCGCGGCAAGCCGGACTACAGGCCTGGCGACTGGTTCCAGGAGCGGCTCTTCCCGCATGTGCGGCAGAGCTTCGAGATCACCAAGGTGCTGTTCCGCGAGCGCACCGAGCACCAGGACCTGGTGATCTTCGAGACCCCGACCTACGGCCGGGTGCTCGCGCTCGACAACGTGATCCAGGTCACCGAGCGCGACGAGTTCGTCTACCACGAGATGATGACGCACGTGCCGATCCTCGCCCATGGGCGCGCGCGGCGCGTGCTGGTCATCGGCGGCGGCGACGGCGGCATCCTGCGCGAGGCGCTGCGTCATCGCGGCGTGGAGCGCGTGACGATGGTGGAGATCGACCGAGCCGTGGTCGACATGTGCCTCGAGTACATGCCGAGCATCCCGGGCAAGGCCTTCCGCGACCGCCGCACCGACCTCGTCATCGCCGACGGCGCGCGCTTCGTCGCGGAGACCGACCAGCGCTTCGACGTCGTGATCGTCGATTCCACCGATCCCTTCGGTCCGGGCGAGGTCCTGTTCACCGAGGCGTTCTACCGCGCCTGCCGCCGCGTGCTCGCGCCGGGCGGCATCCTCGTGAACCAGAACGGCGTTCCCTTCATGCAGCCCGGCGAGATCGCGATGACGATGAAGCGCCGTCGCCGCGCCTTCAGCGACGTCGGCTTCTACGTCGCGGCGGTGCCGTCCTACTACGGCGGCTTCATGACGCTGGGCTGGGCGTCCGACAACCCGCGCCTGCGCGCCGTGCCCGCGGCGACGATCGCGCGCCGCATGGCCGCGAGCGGCCTGCGCAGGACGAGCTACTACACGCCGCAGGTCCACGCGGCGTCCTTCGCGCTGCCGGCCTTCGTGCTCGGCCACATGCGCGGTCGCGCGGCGGGCGGGCGCTAGCTCACATCAGCCGGGGCAGCAGAAGCGCGATCCCCGGGAAGATCACGACCAGCGCCAGGCGCAGGATGTCGGCCGCCACGAAGGGCGCGATCCACCTGAACAGCACCGGTGCCGGGATGGACAGCGTCGACTGGACGACGAAGAGGTTCATCCCGACCGGCGGGCTGATGAGCCCGAGCTCGACGACCATCACGATGACGATCCCGAACCACACCGGGTCGAAGCCGAGCGACGTCACGACCGGGAAGAAGATCGGGATCGTCAGCAGGATCATCGAGAGTTCCTCGAAGAACGTGCCGAGCAGGACGTAGATCGCGCAGATCGCCGCGACCACGAGGCCGGGCGAGACGCCGAGCCCGGCGACGAATTGCTGGAGCGCCGCCGGGAACCGGATGAAGCCCATCAGGTTCGAGAAGACCAGCGCCCCGATCAGGATCAGGAAGAGCGACGCGGTCAGCCGCGCGGTCTCCGCCGCGCAATCCAGGAAGTCTCGCCAGCCCATCGTGCCGCGCAGCGCGGAGAAGACGAAGGCGCCGAACGCGCCGATGCCCGACGCCTCGGTCGCGGTAAAGGCGCCGAGGTAGAGCCCGCCCATGATCAGCGCGAAGAGCGCCACGACGGGCCCCACCCTGCCGAGCAGGCGCAGGCGCTCCGCCCAGGGGACGCGCTCGCCGGCGGGGCCGGCCTCGGGCATGCGCCAGACGATGAGCCGGATGGTGATCGCGTAGAGCGCCACCGCGAGGATCCCGGGCAGCACGCCCGCCATGAAGAGCCGCGCGATGTCCGTGCTCGTCATGATCCCGTAGATGACCATGATGACGGAGGGCGGGATGAGGATGCCCAGCGTCCCGCCCGCGCAGATCGAGGCGCTCGCCAGGCCGCGGTGGTAGCCGTAGCGCAGCATCGACGGGTAGGAGACCTTCGAGAAGGTCGCGGCCGTGGCGATGGCCGAGCCGCAGACCGCCGCGAAGCCGCCGCTGGCGAGCACCGTCGCCATGGCGAGGCCGCCGCGGCGATGGCCGACGAAGCCGTTGCACGCGGCGTAGAGGTCTGCCGCGATCCCCGAGCGGGCGATGAAGCTGCCCATCAGGATGAACATCGGCACGACCGAGAGCTCGTAGCTCATCGTGTTCGACACCGAGAGCTGCGCGAGCATGCCGAGCGCCGGCATGGCGCCGATGACGAGCGCAAGGCCGCCCGCGCCCACGATCATCATGGCGAAGCCGACCGGGACGCCCGTGAACAGCAGGCCGACGAGCGCGCCGAAGGCGCAGAAGGCGGTCTCCCAGGGACTCATGCGCGCGGCCCGGCGATCGCGGCGCGCAGCGCCACGACGCTCGCGCAGAGGAAGACGATCGCCGCCGACGCCATGAGCAGCGACATGGCGGCGGCGACGAATCCGCGGGGTATGCCGAGCTGCATCGTGGTCTCGCCGACCATCAGCAGCTGCTGCGAGCGCGCCCAGATGCGCCAGGCGAGGATGGCGGAGACGAAGGCGCAGACGAGGTCGCCGACCGCCGCCTGCCAGCAGCGCATGCGCCGGGACAGCGCCGTGTCGAAGAGGTCGATCGCGATGTGCTCGCGGCGCGCCGTCGCGAGCGGCATGCCGGCGAAGATCACGAGGCCCATCAGGATCTCGGTGACCTCGAAGGCGCCTCCGATGGGCTTGCCGAGGAAGTAGCGGCCGGCGACGTCGATCGCCGTCACCGTCATCATCGCGAGGATCATGACGGCGCCGACGACCTCCAGCGCCCGCCCCGGCCGCCCGAGGGCGACCGGGGGGACCTTCTCCTGGCTCACGCGCCCGGCCTCAGGGCACGTTGACCGGCTTGGCGGCGCGGTACTGGTGCGCCATCGCGCGGGCATAGGCGATGATCTCGTCGCCCGGCAGGTTGCGCTTCCTCGCCTCGGCGAGCCACTCCTCCTCGAGGACCTTGAGCGCCTCCCTGGCCTTGGCGACGTCGGCGTCCGCGAGCTGCACGAACTGGACGCCGTTCCTGTCGAGCGCGGCGCGGCCCACGTTGTCGCCGTTCGTCCACGCCCAGCCCGAGAGCAGCGCCACCGCGAGGCCGGAATGCTTCTCGAAGGCGCGCTTCTGCTCGGCGCTGAGCGAAGCCCACTTCGCCTCGTTGATCGCCAGCCAGAACGTGTCGGTGTAGAGGCCGCCGGGGATGCGCGTCGCGCCCTTGATCACCGGGGTGATCCGGAAGAAGTCGATCGACTCCGTCGGGAAGGTGATGCCGTCGGCGACGCCCGAGGCCATCGCCTGCTGCGCCTCGGTCGGCGGCAGCTGGACGGGGACGCCGCCCAGCGCCTGCATGATCCGCCCCGTGACGTTGCCGCCGACGCGGATCTTCTTGCCCTTGAACTCCTCGAGCGTGGTGAAGGGCGCGGCGCGCATGAAGATGAAGGGCTCGGAATGGACCCAGAGGCCCAGCACCTTCGCGCCGCGATGCTCGTTGTAGCGCGCGCCGTAGCGCTCGTAGGTCGTCCACGCGGCCGCGGCGCCCGCCCAGGGATCCGGCGCCATGAAGGGCAGGTCCATGACCTGGGTCATCGTGAAGCGGCCGGGGTTGTGGCCCGAGACGCCGTAGCCGATGTCGACCACGCCGTTGACGACGAAGTCGAAGTACTCGGGCGGCCTGCCGATCGCGGCGGGCATGATCTCGAGCTTCAGCGTGCCGTTGGACTCGCGCTCGACCGCGCGCGCCCAGGGCTCGATGATCCCCTTGGGGATGAGGTGGTGCCCGGGCAGCCAGTTGCCGATGCGCAGCGTGGTCGGCGTCTGGGCGGCGGCGACGCCGGCCCAGGCGAGCGCGGCGCCGGCGATGGCGAGGCGCAGGAAGGTCTTCATCTCGTCGTCTCCTCGTGCTGTGGGGGTGTCTTGGCGGGACCGGCGGCTATGGAAGCCGGAGAACCTCGCCCGGTTCAAGCCTCGGGCGGGTCCTCGAAGGGCCATTCGACGGCGCCGGAATGGGTGACGGCGCCGAGATGCGCGGGGCCGACGCCAGCCGCGTATTTCTCCAGCAGCCCCGCGAGGCGCTCGCGCGGCCGGTGCCGCCAGGCGGCGCGGCGCGCGGCGAGTTCCGCCTCGCCCACGTGCATCTCGATCGTGCCGGCCCCGGCGTCGATGCGCACGACGTCGCCGTCGCGCAGCAGCGCGATCGGCCC
>CANMWW010000198.1 GCA_947500965.1 Alphaproteobacteria bacterium | reverse complement strand
CGGTGCCGTCGCCATGGATCATCACGACGAGCGCGCGCGGCGGCGTGGCCGCGTCGCGCGCGACCTCGCCCGCCGGCACGAGCGCAAGGCACCCGCCCTGCCCGTCCGATGCCGCGCGCCCGGCGGGCAGTTCCGCGCAGGCCTGCGCGCGCGCCGAGTATGCCGGCAGGAGCGCGAGCAGCATCGCCACCGCAAGCCCGGCGAAGGTATGTCCCGGGAAGGCCTGCTTCATCGCTCCACGCGAAACGTCATCCGCGCAAATCCTATCCAGACAAGCATCCGCGGAGAAATGGTTGTCGATCGGATTTCCCGGCCGCCATAACTTCCCGAGGATGATCCGCTCCGATCCCCATCCCGCCCGCCTCGTCCCGAACCCGCGGCTGGACCGTGCATCGGCCTATCCGGACGCGCTCAAGCCGATCCTCTCGCTGGCAGCGGAGGAGGAGGCGCGGCGCGAGATCGCGTCCTGGACGGGCTACGCGCCGACGCCGCTGCGCGGCCTGCCCGCGCTCGCGCGCGAGCTCGGCCTCGCCACCATTTCCTTCAAGGAGGAGCAGCACCGCTTCGGCCTGCGCAGCTTCAAGGCGCTGGGCGGCGCCTATGCGGTGAAGAAGCTCGCCGCGGCGCCGGGCGGGCCACCCGCCGCCGTGTGCTGCGCGACCGATGGCAACCACGGGCGGTCGGTCGCGTGGGGCGCGCGCGAGGCCGGGCTGCGCTGCGTGATCTACATCCACGAGGGCGTGAGCGAGGGCCGCGCGCAGGCGATCCGCGGCTTCGGCGCCGAGGTGCGCCGCGTGCCCGGCAACTACGACGATTCCGTGCGCATCGCGGCCGCCGACGCGGCGCGCGAGGGCTGGACCGTGGTCTCCGACACGTCCTGGGAAGGCTACCAGGACATCCCGCGCGACGTGATGCAGGGCTATGGCGTGATGGTCGGCGAGGCGATCGCGCAGGGCGGCGGCGAGGCAAGCCCGCCGACCCATGTCTTCGTGCAGGGCGGCGTCGGCGGCATCGCCGCGGCGACGGTGGCGCATCTCTGGGAGCGCTTCGGCGCCGCGCGGCCGCGCGTGGTCGTGGTCGAGCCGGACAAGGCCGACTGCCTGACGCGCTCGGCCGAGGCGGGACGCGTCGTGCATCTCTCCGGCGACCTCGACACCATCATGGCCGGCCTGTCCTGCGGCGAGCCCTCGCCGCTCGCCTGGGCGGTGCTCGATCCCGGTGCCGACGCGTTCATGGCGATCGCCGACGCGTCGATCGCGCCGGCCATGCGGCTCCTCGCGGCGGATGGCGTCGTGGGCGGCGAGTCCGGCGTGGCGGGCCTCGCGGCGCTGCTTGTCGCGGCGGGCGACGCGGCGATGCGCGCGGCGCTCGGGCTCGACGCGTCGTCGCGCGTGCTGCTCTTCGGCACGGAGGGCGCGACGGACCCGGCGCTCTACGAGGAACTGGTGGGCGAAAGCGCTGAGCGCGTGATGGAGAGGGTGGCGGCATGAGCAGGATCCTGACGGTCGGCGCGGCGCAGCTCGGGCCGATCCAGCGCGCGGACAGCCGCGCCAGCGTCGTGGCGCGCATGGTGGACCTGCTGCGCCAGGCCAAGGCGCATGGCTGCGACGTCGTCGCCTTCCCCGAGCTGGCGCTGACGACGTTCTTCCCGCGCTGGTTCATGCAGGACCAGGCCGAGATCGATTCCTTCTTCGAGCGCGAGATGCCGGGGCCGGAGACGCGCGCGCTGTTCGAGGCCGCGGCCGAGGCGAAGATCGGCTTCCAGCTGGGCTTCGCCGAGCTGGTCGTGCAGGACGGCCGCACGCGGCGCTTCAACAGCGCGATCCTGGTCGATCGCGACGGGCGGATCGCCGGGCGCTACCGCAAGATCCACCTGCCCGGCCATGCCGAACACGAGCCCTGGCGCGCCTTCCAGCACCTGGAGAAGCGCTACTTCGAGGTGGGCGACCTTGGCTGGGGCGTGTGGCGCATGATGGGCGCAAACATGGGCATGGCGATCTGCAACGACCGGCGCTGGCCGGAGACCTATCGCGTGATGGGGCTGCAGGACGTCGAGATGGTGTTCATCGGCTACAACACGCCGCGCCACAACCCGCCCGCGCCCGACCACGACCGGCTCGGCGAGTTCCACAACCAGCTGGTCATGCAGGCGGGCGCGTACCAGAACGCGACCTGGATCGTCGGCGTCGCCAAGTGCGGCGTCGAGGAGGGCTGCGAGATGATCGGCAATTCCTCGATCATCGCGCCGACCGGCCAGGTCGTGGCGCAGGCGCTGACCCAGGACGACGAGCTGGTCGTGGCGCGCTGCGACCTCGACATCGGCCTCAGCTACAAGCGCTCGACCTTCAACTTCGCGCGCCACCGCGAGCCGCAGGCCTATCGGATGATCGTCGAGCGCAAGGGCGCGGAGCCGCCGGCGGGACCATGATCCACCTCGACACCGACAGCGACGATCCCGCGCCCGCGGAATACGCGGCGCGCCTGGCCGCAGCGGCGCAGCTCGCCGGCGCGGCCGCCGACAAGTACGGCGAGGGCGACGTCGTGCGCGCCGCGGAAGCGCTGGTCGCGCGGCTGCTGGGCAAGGAGCGCGCGGTGCTCTTCGCGACCGGCACGCTCGCCAACCTGCTGGCGCTCGACCGGCTCTGCCCGCGCTTCGCGCGGCGCGTGCTCGTGCACCCCGACAGCCACGTGCTCGCGGACACGGGCGACGGCGCGGCATCCGTCATGGGGCTGACGCTGGTCGCGGTCGAGCCCGCGGGGCCGGGCTACACGGCCGAGGCGACGCGCGCGGCGATCCGCGCCTCGCGCATCGGGCGCGTCAGGCAGGGCATCGGCGCGATCGTCGTCGAGACGCCCGTGCGGCGGCGCTTCAACGAGCTCTTCCCCGTCGCGACGATGGATGGCGCGGTCGCTGCCGCGCGCGCCGAGGGCGTCGCCACGCATCTCGACGGCGCGCGGCTGCCGGTGGCGGCGCAGGCGGCGGGGCGCGGCATCGCCGAGTTCTGCGCCCCGTTCGACAGCGTCTATCTCTCGCTGTGGAAGGTGCTGGGACTGCCCTTCGGCGCGGCGCTGGCGGGCAGCGCCGCCATGCTCGCCGACATCGAGCATGACCGCAGGCGCCATGGCGGCGCGCTGCCGCAGCTCTGGCCGCTGGCGGCCATGGTCCTCGCGCGGCTCGAGGCGGCCTTCGCGCAATGGCCGGAGGTCTTCGCGCGGCTCGCGCGGTTCCGCGACGCGATGGCGCGCGACGCGCGCTTCGTCCTGGCGCCGATCGGCGCCGAGCCCGGCAACACGCTGTGGCTGGAGGCGTCGGGCGCCGATCCCGTCGCGCTGCGCGCCGCCGCGCGCGCCAGGGGCCTCGTCCTGCCGGAGCCGCAGGGCACGCGCTTCCCCGTGCGCGCCAACGCCAGCTGGCTCGCGATCGACCCGGAGGACATGGCCGCCAGGCTGGGCGCGGCGCTGCGCTAGGGCGCGACCCCGTCCCGCCCGCGGGATCCGGGGCGCCCCTTGACTCTGTTTGATATCAAACGATAATGGTTTGATATCAATCCAGAGGAGGTTCCCCATGGTTCGACGTCGAGACGTCCTGCGGCTCGTCGGTGGTGGCAGCGTCGCCGCCGCCACCAGCGGCTGCGCCGTGCTGTCCGGTCCGTCCGAGGCGGCCCGCGCGCCCTGGCGGCGCGCGGGTGGCTATGCCGAGTTCCGCCGCAGGGCGCTGTCCTACGCGATCCTCGCCCCCAACCCGCATAACCGGCAGCCCTGGCTGGTGCGGCTCGACGGGAGCGATGCGATGGCCCTGCACGTGGACCTGGACCGGCGCCTGCCTGCGACCGATCCGTTCGACCGGCAGGTCACGATCGGGTGCGGCGCGTTCCTCGAGGTCCTCTCGCTCGCCGCCGCCCGCGACGGGTATCGCGTCGAGATCAGGGAATTCCCGGAGGGCGAGGATCCGCTCACGCTGGACCGCCGCCCGGTCGCCCATGTGCGCTTCACGGACGGCGGCGCGGCCGTCGATCCGCTCTTCGGGCATGTCCTCGCGCGCCGGACGAACAAGGAGGTTTTCGAGCCGCGCGACGTCGCCGAGGGCGATCTTGCGCGGCTGGTGGCCGCGGGGCAGGTTCATGGCGTCTCGGCGGCGGCCATCGGCAACACCGACCTCGCAGGGAAGCTGCGCGACCTGACCTGGCGCGCGCATGTCCGGGAAGCGACGACGCCCAGGGCGCTGCAGGAGTCGATCGACCTGATGCGCATCGGCTCGGCCGAGGTCGAGGCCAATCCGGACGGGATCAGGCTGGAGGGAGCGATGATCGAGTTCGGACGCATCTTCGGCCTGATCAGCCGCGCCGCGCTCGCGGATCCGGACTCGTCCGCGTTCAGGCAGGGCATGGACAAGTATCGCGGCATGGCGATGTCGGCGCGCGCCTTCGGGTGGCTCGCCAACGCCGGTCGCACGCGCAAGGACCAGCTCGATGCCGGCCGCGCCTATGTGCGCCTCAACCTGGAGGCGACGCGGCTTGGCCTTGCGATCCATCCCTGGAGCCAGGCGTTGCAGGAATACCCGGAGATGGAAGACATCGCGCGCGAGGCGCAGGAGCTGGTCGGGGCGCCGGGCCGGCTGCAGATGCTCTTCCGCATCGGCCACGCCAGGCAGGTCATGGCGGCGCCGAGACGCGGACTGGAGGCGCATCTTGCCTGAGCCCGGAGGCAGCGAGGCGGCGGCGGCGCCCGACGACGAGGCGCTGCTGCTCCGCCTCTTCAACGAGATCGGGATCATCAACCAGCTGGCGACCAACGCCTTCGAGCGCGTGATGCCGCATGGCCTGACCATCGCGCAGTTCGCGATCCTCAACCATTGCGCGCGGCTGGGCGACAACAAGACCCCGGCCCAGCTCGCCGACATCCTGCAGGTGACCCGCGGCACGCTGACCAGCACGCTTGGCCGCCTGTCGGAAAAGCGCTTCATCCGGATCGTGCCCGACGAAGAGGACGGCCGCTCCAAGCGCGTGGTCCTGACCGCCGCCGGGCGAAGGGCGCGCGACGCGGCGATCGCCGCCGCGATGCCGATCCTCTCGCGGGCGCGAGACGCCATGCCGCGCGCGCGCGTGCAGGACCTCCTGCCCGCGCTGGAGGATCTCCGGCGCTGGCTGGACGCGGATCGGACGAGCTAGGGGCGGCGGGAACGCGTCCCTAAGGGCTCAGCCCGCCACCACGCCGGCTTCCTGCAGCATGGCGTGGAGGAGGACGTTGGCGCCGGCCTCGATGTCGGCGGGCTTCGCGTCCTCG
>CANMWW010000197.1 GCA_947500965.1 Alphaproteobacteria bacterium | reverse complement strand
GGCATGGCCCGCGCCGGTCCATGTCCTGCTGACCGGCGAGCGCGGCGAGCGCGACCGCCGCCTCGTCGTCGAGCAGGCGCCGACCTACGCGATCGTCGGCAAGCCGCAGGCCATGACCCTGCGCATCGACGACGGGCCAGGCGCGGCGCAGGGCACGGCGCGCGTCGAGCTGCGCCGCGACGGCGGCGAGACCCGCGTGCTGACGCTGCGCACCGGCGTCGCGCAGGAGGTGGAGTTCGTGCTCGAGCGCGCGGGCACGTCGCTCTTCGAGGTCTCCGTCGAGCCCGGCCCTCGCGAGCTGACGCTGGAGAACAACCGCGCGGTGGTCGCCGTGTCGGGCGTGCGCGACCGCCTGCGCGTGTTGCTGGTGACCGGCGAACCGCATCCCGGCGAGCGGACCTGGCGCGCGCTGCTCAAGTCCGACCCCGCGGTCGACCTCGTCCACTTCACGATCCTGCGGCCGCCCGAGGCGCAGGACTTCACGCCGGTGAACGAGCTGTCGCTGATCGCCTTCCCGATCCGCGAACTCTTCGAGGTCAAGCTCGACGAGTTCGACCTCATAGTCTTCGACCGCTACCGGCGCCGCGACGTGCTCGCGCAGGTCTACCTCGACAACATCGTGCGCTGGGTGCGGCGCGGCGGCGCGCTGCTGCTCGCGGTCGGCCCGAACCAGGGGCCGAACAACTCGCTGTTCAACTCCCCGGTCGGGCAGATCATGCCGGCGGTGCCGAGCGGGCGCGTCCTCGAGCAGGGCTACCGCCCCGCGCCCACCGACGCCGGAAGGCGCCACCCCGTCACGGCCGAGCTCCCGGGCCTCGGCGCGGAGGGCGCGGAGCCCGGCTGGGGCCGCTGGTACAGCACCGTCGACGCGGACCAGCGCCGCGGGCAGAACCTGCTCGTCGCCGCGCAGGGCCGCCCGCTCCTGCTCCTCGACCGCGTCGGCGCTGGCCGCGTGGCGCAGCTGCAATCCGACCACATCTGGCTCTGGGCGCGCGGCCATGACGGCGGCGGCCCGCATGCCGAGCTGCTGCGCCGCATCGCGCACTGGCTGATGAAGGAGCCGGAGCTCGAGGAGAACGACCTGCGCGTCGCCGTGAAGGGCGGGCGCATCGAGGTGACGCGCCGCTCGCTCGAGCCCGACGCCGCCGCCGTCGAGATGACCTCGCCCTCGGGCGAGAAGCGGCGCATCGATCTGCGCGAGGCGGGCGCCGGTCGCGCGACGGCCAGCGTCGACGTCTCCGAGGCGGGGCTCTACCGCTTCACGGACGGCGCGCGCACCGCGCTCGGCGCCGTCGGCGCGCTGAACCCCGTGGAGCTTGGCGACGTGCGCGCCACCGAGGACAGGCTCCGGCCGCTCGCCGCGGCCTCGGGCGGGCAGGTCCTCTGGCTCTCCGACGGCATCCCCGACCTGCGCCGCATCCGGCCGGGGCGCGAGACGGGCAGCGCCGCCAGCGGCGGCCGTTCCTGGATCGGGCTGCAGGCGAATGGCGACCATGTCGTCGCCGGCGTGACCCAGACCCCGCTCGTGCCTGCGCTCGCGCTCTTCCTGCTGGGCCTCGGCGCGCTCGTCGCCGCGTGGCGGCGCGAGGGACGATGACCGCGCGGCGCGGCGCGCGCGGCCTCGCGGTGCTCGCGCTCCTGCTCCTCGCGACGCTCGCCACGGGCTGGCTCGGCGGTCGCGTCACGATGCCCGCGATCGGGGGCTGGTACGCGGGCCTCGCGAAGCCCGGCTTCACGCCCCCCAACTGGGTCTTCGCGCCCGTCTGGACGGCGCTCTACGCCGGGATGGCGGTCGCCGCCTGGCTCGCCTTCGCCGAGCGGGACCCGCGCGGCGCCGGAGACGGCGCGCGCATCCTGTTCTGGGTGCAGCTCGCCCTCAACCTCGCCTGGTCCTGCGTCTTCTTCGGCGCGCGCGACCCCGGCTGGGCCTTCGCGACGATCCTCGTCCTCGACGCCGCCGTCGCCGCGACGACGCTGGTGTTCTGGCGCCTGGACCGCCGGGCGGGGCTGCTGCTGGTGCCCTACTGCGCGTGGATCGCCTATGCCACTGCCCTCAACCTGGCGATCTGGAGGGCGAACCTTCCCGCGTGAGCGCGGGACGCCCCGGAAACCTTTCGCTAACCTTCCCCGGACTAGTCTCGCCGCGCATCCGGGAGCCGTCCGTCCATGTTCGCCATCATCGGCATCGTCCTCATCTTCGTCATGGTCTTCGGCGGCTACATGCTCGCCGGCGGCAAGATGGGGCTGATCCTCAAGGCCCTGCCCTTCGAGCTGATGATGATCGGCGGCGCGGCCGTGGGCGCTTTCCTCATCGCCAATGGCGGCGCGACGATCGGCAAGGTGGCCAAGAGCATCGGCAAGGTCTTCGGCGGCCCGAACTTCAAGAAGCAGGACTACATCGACGTCCTGTGCCTGATGTTCAGCCTGCTGCGCCTCGCGAAGACCAAGGGCGTCATCGCGATCGAGCAGCACATCGAGAAGCCATCGGAAAGCAGGATCTTCCAGACCTACCCGAAGATCGCCAACGACCACTTCGCGGTCGACCTGATCTGCGACTCGATGCGCATGATCACCATGGGCATGGACGACCCGCACCAGTTCGAGGAGATCGTCTCCAAGGAGCTGGAGAAGCACCACGCGGAGCTGGGCCGCGCCCAGAGCGCGATGCAGACCGTCGCCGACGGCACGCCCGCGCTCGGCATCGTCGCGGCGGTGCTCGGCGTCATCAAGACCATGGCCTCGATCAACGAGCCGCCGGAGATCCTCGGCAAGATGATCGGCGGCGCGCTGGTCGGCACGTTCCTCGGCGTGTTCCTCGCCTACGGCTTCATCGGCCCGTTCGCGAGCCGCATGAAGCAGGTCTTCGACGACGACCACAAGTTCTACGAGATCATCCGCGACACGATGGTCGCGCATCTCCACGGCCAGCCGCCCCAGATCGCGATCGAGATCGGGCGCAAGAGCGTGCCGTCCGAGATCCAGCCGAGCTTCGCGCAGCTCGAGGAAGCCACGCAGTCGATCACCGCGGTCGCGTGAGCGCGGCCGTCACTTGTCCGCCGACGCCGTCACCGTGCGGATGAAGTAGCGCTGCAGCAGCAGGAACGGGATCATCGCCAGCAGGATCGCCGTGGACGCCGAGGCGAACAGGCCGCCCCAGTTCGCCTGCTCCAGCGTGATGTTGCGGGCGATCGCCACCTGGACGACCACCAGCTCCGGCGTGCTCGCGGCGACCAGCGGCCAGAAGAACGCATCCCACTGGTGGATGAACTGCATCAGCGCCGCCGTCGCGATGGTCGGGCCGGAGAGCGGCATGGTCAGGCGCAGGAAGATCGTCCACCAGCTGGCGCCGTCGACGCGCGCCGCCTCGTAGATCTCGCGCGGGATGCCGAGGAAGAACTGCCGGAACAGGAAGACCACCAGCCCGTTCGCGAGGTCCGGCACGATCAGCGCCGCGTAGGTGTTGGTCCAGTCGAGCGTCCTGATCAGCGTGTAGAGCGGGATGACGATGGACTCGAACGGCATCATGAATGTCAGCAGGACGAAGGCGAAGAGCGTGCGCTTCAGCGGGAAGTCGAACACCGCGAAGGCGAACCCGGCAGCCGCGTTGACCATGGTGCCGACCACGACCGTGGAGAGCGACACGATGGCGGAGTTGAGGACCGCGCGCGGCATGTCCCCGGCGAGCATGGTGCGGAAATGCTCGAGCGTCAGGCGCTCGGGCACCAGGGTCCTCCATCCCACGTCCGAGGCGTAGCGGAAGATCTCGCCCCCCGGCCGGATCGCGGAGACGAGGATCCACCAGATCGGGAGCAGCAGCAGCGCGGCGATCGCGGCCATGGCCGCGTAGCGCAGCGCGCCGAGGGCAAGCCGCCCGGACGGGCCCGCGATCATCCGGCCCTCTCGTGCGCGGCGCGGAACAGCCGCAGTTCCAGGACCGCGATGACCGCGATGATCGCGAGTATGACCGTGGAGATCGCCAGCGAGCGGCCATGGTTGAGCAGCGCGAAGGCGGCCTGGTAGGCCTCGAACATCAGCAGCGCCGTCGACCCGGCCGGGCCGCCATGGGTGATGACGTAGACCGGCGCGAAGAGCAGGAAGTTGATCGCCGTGTCCGCGACGAGGACGAAGGCGAGCGGGCGGCGCATCAGCGGCAGCGTTATGCGCACGAAGCGCTGCCACGCCCCGGCGCCATCGATCGCCGCCGCCTCGTGGAGCTCGCGCGGGATGGCCAGCAGCCCCGCGAGCAGGAAGATCATCCAGTATCCCGCGCCCTTCCACGTGCACACGAGGATGAGCGTCGCGAGCGACTGGTCCTCGGACCTGAAGAAGGGCTGGGGTGGCAGGCCGAGCGCCCTGAGGACCCCGTTGACGGGCCCGACGCTCGGCTCCAGCAGGATCGTCCATATGACGCTGGTCAGGGCGATCGAGACGGTCATCGGCAGGAGGTAGGCGGCGCGGAACAGCGCCACCCCGCGCGTCGGGCGCAGCACGAGCAGCGCGAGCCCCATGGCGCAGCAGATCTGGAACGGGTTGACGAGGAGGTTGAAGAGCAGCGTGACCTTCACGGAGGACCAGAAGCTCGGGTCCGCCGCGAGGTCCGCGTAGTTGCGCATGCCGACGAAGGTGGTCTCGCCGCGCAGCGTCGTGCCTGTGAAGCCGCCGACGAGCGCGATCAGGATCGGCCCCAGGCGGAAGACGAGGAGCCCGGCCAGCGCCGGCGCGAGGAAGAGGGCCGGGATCCAGGGCGAGACGCGGAACGGTGCCATCGACGGAACTGGGACGCGCCCCGGCGCCGGCCCGGCGCGAGGCCGGGCGGGCGCCGGGGCGCCGCCGCGTCAGCGGTACTTCTGCATCTCGCGGTCGATTCGCTGCGCCGCCCCGGACAGGGCGGACTTCACGTCCGCGCCGGTCTGGATGTCGCGCAGCGCCACGCGCACGAGGTCCTCGTACTCGCGGAAGCCCGGCGTCGCGGGCCGCGGCTGGGCCGTGTTGTCGAGCTCGTGCCGGACGATCCGCCACATGTCGGTGTCGAAGGTCGCCTTCTCGGCCTCCCAGATCGACCGCAGGACCGGCGGGTAGGGACGCAGCTTGAACCACAGCGCGTGCAGTTCCTCGGTCATGAAGTCGCGCAGGAAGGTCAGCGTCTGCGCCTGGTTGCGCGTGCGCGGGTTGATGGCGAAGTGCCACGCGCCCGTCGGCGTGACCGGCTTGCCCTTCTCGAAATAGGGCATCGGCGCGATGCCGAAGTCGAGGTTGGGGAAGCGCTGCTGCAGCGTCGCGACGCTGAACGTGCCGGC
>CANMWW010000196.1 GCA_947500965.1 Alphaproteobacteria bacterium | reverse complement strand
GAGAGCAGACGGGTGCGGGGGTGCGCGTTCTTGCTTGTATATTCTGGCAGAGGGCAGTTTAGGCTTTGTTCTTTACCGCAGGCTCAGATTTCTGCGGGCTGCAGTGGAAACTAAACCAAACGGGAACTAAACCAGGTGAACAAGAAGTTCAGCAGGCGCTTCAAGACGAAGAAGCCTCAGGGGCCAGGGGGTAGCATGTGGAAGCCGTTGCCTGCTGCAGGTCTGCTTGGTTTAGTTTAGGCATTTAGCCTTAGTTTAATTTCGTCATGTAGGTTTTAGTCTTTGTTGAGCAGCAGCATGTGGAGCCGCTGCCTGCAGCAGGTCTGCTTAATTTAGAGTAGTACTAGTACTGTAGGGTTTAGTCTTTGCCTTGCTAAGGGGTTTAGGGCAGCCGCGTCGTGCCCTCGCTCCACGCGACGGGCCATCGGGCGGCGGCGCGGGCATGGGGATGGCGGCGATAGAGCTCGATGCCGCGCAGGAAGGAGGCGGCGCGCGCGCGGATCTCGCGCGACAGCGCGTCGCGCAGCGCCTCAGGGCTTGCCCGCGCGAGGGCGCTTGCGAGCCCGGGGTGCTCGCGCGCCAGGCTGCTCCAGAAGGAAGACGCGCCGCTCGAGCTCGTCGATGCGGCGAGCGAGGCCGTCCAGGCCGCCGCCGCCGCCGCCAGGTGCAGCCCCAGCGGGCGCGGCGCCATGCGGCGCGTGTCGGGAGGCTGCGTCGGGGGAAGCTGCATGCGACGCGCCATGCTGCGCGCGCGCGGCGGCGCCTGTCCACATCGCCATCCACGCGGCGGGCGCGGCCGCGCCCGCGACGGCAAGGCGCTGCATCGCCTCGGCGATCGCCGGATCGGCCGCCGACGCGGCGACATGCTCCTGCCACAGGTCGAGGAATCGCCGCGCCAGCGCTTCCGGATCCTCGTTCTCGCTCATGGCCTGTCCTCGCGCGGGCGTGCGGGCCTTGCGGCCCACGGGCTTCGCGTCCATCATGCCAGAATGACCACGACGGAAAAACCCGACGACCAGACCGCGTCGGCCGCGCCTGCCGGGGACGGCAAGGTCGTCAGGGTCAAGAAATACGCGAACCGCAGGCTCTACAACACCGCGACGTCC
This sequence comes from Alphaproteobacteria bacterium, assembly GCA_947500965.1. Classification (GTDB taxonomy): domain Bacteria; phylum Pseudomonadota; class Alphaproteobacteria; order CACIAM-22H2; family CACIAM-22H2; genus CAIOSQ01. The sequence continues at coordinate 4,194 of CANMWW010000196.1, read as the reverse complement.
AGCTACGTGACGCTCGAGGACCTCTGCGCCATGGTCAAGCAGGGGACGGAGTTCGTCGTCCACGACGCGAAGACCGGCGAGGACATCACGCGCGCCGTCCTCACGCAGATCATCGTCGAGGAGGAATCCAAGGGCGGGCAGAACCTGCTGCCGATCGGGTTCCTGCGCCAGCTCATCGCCTTCTATGGCGACAACCTGCAATCCGTCGTGCCGCGCTACCTCGAGGCCTCGATGCAGGCCTTCTCGCACAACCAGGACCAGTTCCGCGATTCGATGAAGGCGGCCTTCGGCGGCTTCTTCCCCTTCGGGCCCCAGCTCGAGGAGATGAGCAAGCAGAACATGGCGCTGTTCCAGAACGCCATGTCGCAGGTGTGGGCGCCCTTCGCGCAGGCCCAGGCGCAGGGCCAGCCCCAGCCCGGCGCCAGGCCCGAGCAGGCCGCGCCCGCGTCCGCCGCGCCGGCGGCGCCGTCGCTCGACGAGCTGCGCCGCCAGATGGAAGCCATCCAGCGCCAGCTCGCGGAGATGGCGAGGAAGTGAACGCGCCGGGGCTCAGCCCCCGGCGAGACCGCCCTTCAGCACGGTGAGCCGCGACGCGGGCGACTGGCCCGCGGCGGCCGCGACCGGCTGCGGCGCGGCCTGGACGGGCGCGGCGAGCCAGGGCCGGTCGATCTCCGGCTTGCCGAAATGCCACCCCTGCAGGAACCGCACGCCGCGTCGCGTGAGCAGCGCCGCCTCGGGCGCGGTCTCCACGCATTCCGCGACGGTCACCAGGCCCAGCCCCTCGGCAAGGCCGAGCAGCGTGCGCACGAAGAGCTGGTTGTCGACGTTGTCCTCGAGGCCGCGCACGTAGGACCCGTCGATCTTCACGCAGTCGACGGCGAGGGCCTTGAGGTTGCGGAAGCTCGTGTAGCCGGCGCCGAAGTCGTCGAGCGCGACGCGGCAGCCGAGGTCGCGCAGGCTGCGCACGAAGCGCGCGGTCTCGTCGATGTCCTCGAGCGCGACGGTCTCGGTGATCTCGACCGTGAGCCGCTCGGCCATCTCGGGCATCCCGCGCACGAGCGCGTTGAGCATCCTGAGCCAGCTGCGGTCGCTGGTGGTGTGGCCCGACACGTTGACCGCGAGGCGCAGGGTCGGGTGCGCGCTCAGCTCCTCGATCGCGAGCTCGAGCGCGCGCCGGTCGACCTGGCGCATCAGGCCCGACTGCTCCACGAAGGGGATGAAGGAGGCGGCCGGGACGTACTGCCCGTTCCGGCGCCGCAGGCGGATCAGGCACTCGTAGTGGTCGACCGCGTGCGACATCGCGTCGACCACCGGCTGGTAGGCGAGCAGGACGCGGCCGTCCTTCAGCCCGGCCTGCACCTCCTCCACCATCCACACGACGTGGCGGCGCTGCTCGCGATGCGCGGGCGAGTCCTGGTGCAGGGTGAAGCAGTTGCGGCCCTGCTGCTTGGCCTGGTGGAGCGCGGTGTCGCCGCGGCTCATCACCTCGCTGACCATCGGCGGGTGCTCGTGGAAGGCGACGCCGCCGATCGACGCGGTGACGTGGAGCTCGGCGCCGGGCGTCTCGATCCGCGCCTGGCGCACGGCGGCGAGGATCTTGTCCGCCGTCGCGGTGAGGTCGGCGACGGGGCAGTGGCTGAGCACGACGCCGAAGCGGTCACCGCCCAGGCGCCCGATCACGTCGGTGTTGCGCAGCGTGCGGTCGAGCAGCCGGCCGACCGCGACGATGACGGCGTCGGCGGCCTCGTGGCCGAAGGCGTCGTTGATCGGGCCGAGCTTGTCGATGCCGATCACCATGTACGCGCCGGGGACGCCGTAGCGCCGCGCGAAACCGAGCGCCTGCTCGAGCGAATCCTTGAGGCGTGCCCGGTTGTAGTGGCCCGTGAGCTCGTCGTGGTTGGCGAGGTACTCGAGTTGCGCCTCGCGCGCCTTGCGCGCGCCGGTCAGGCGCAGGACGCCCGCGATCGACAGCGGCTGGCCCGCCGCGTCGCGGCGCGCGATGCCGCGGTCGTGCACCCAGACCGGGTCGTCGTGGTCGTCGCGGATGCGGTACTCGCATTCATAGGCGCCGGCGCCCGAGAGGTGCCGTGCCAGCGCCTCGGCGCGCAGCGTCGCGTCCTCGGGGAAGATGCGCGCGGCGAAGCCGTCCGCGGTGCGAAGGGAGGCGAACTGCGCGCCCAGCGTGTCAGGAACCGGCCCAAGGAAGTCGAGCGAGCCCGACCGCACGTCCCAGGCATAGGCGACGTCGCCGGCGGCGCCGATCGCCTCGACGAGGCGCCGGTGTTCCATTGCTGCTTCGTCCTGGTTGCCCGTGCCGGCCATGTCCGCGTCCAGCGCCTTCTGCCCTTGACGGGACGCATTCTCCTCGTCCGCCGTTATCGCATATTGAATCGCGGCGGCGTGTCGATGGAATGGTTAATTTCCGCTAACCACGATTCTCCAACCCGCGAGATTGAAGCAATCCCTGGAAGCTTTTATGTTTCTTCGCGAAGAACCCGACCGATGCTCGTCCTCGCCCTTCCCCCTCCCCCCCCCAGGGTCCCGCCGCGCGCGCAGGAACGCGCCGCCGGGATGCCCGAGCGCATGCAGGCGGGCGAGCGCGAGTTCGAGGCGCGCGGCGACGACGCGGGCGGCGCGCCGGAGCAGCGCGCACAGCCCGCGCGCCTGCTCTTCGGCACGCCGGTGAGCTTCGTCGCGCAGTTCCTCGCGCAGCAGAACCCGCAGCGCGGCGCGCATATCGAGGACTGGCGCGGCGCGCGCGGCGCCTATGCGCGCGCCGACGGGCTCGCCTCGTCCACCGCGCAAACCGCATCCGCGCAGGCCGGCGGCAGGGTATCCTTCCTGCTCTGAACGCGTGTCGCGCGAGCGACCGCGTCGTGCAGCGCAGGACGGGAACCCAATGAACACGCGACACCTCGACATCCCCGAGACCATCTTCGCCTTCGCCGTGCCGCTGCTGCCCGCGCGCGACGTCGACGCCACCGTCGCCTTCTTCGAAGGCGTGCTCGGCTTCCGCCGCAGCCATTCGCGCGGCGCGCCGACGGAGTTCGCGGCGATCAAGCGCGACGGCGCGGAGATCCACCTGCACCGCAGCGACGACGCGGCGCTGCTCGCCCGCGCGGGCTGCCGCGTGCGCGTCGACGGCATCGACGCGCTCTATGCGCGCTGCGTGAACCGCGGCGTCGTGCATCCCGACGGCAGGCTCGAGCAGAAGCCCTGGGGCAACCGCGAATTCGCGATGCTCGACCCGGACGGCGTCGTCGTCACCTTCTTCGAGCCGCTGCAGCCCTGAGCGCCGGCGCGGCCCGCGCCATGTCCGCCAGCCCCTGCGTCGCGGTCTGCAGGCTCGATCCGCACACGCGCCTGTGCGTCGGCTGCGGTCGCTCGATCGACGAGATCGCGCGCTGGCCGGACCTCGACGAGGACGAGCGCGCGCGCATCGTGGCGCGCCTGCGCGAGGCGCGGCGGGGCGCGGCGACAGGTCGCCTGCGCTGACCTGTCGCGGGGAGTGCGACGTCCTGGCACCCGGCCATCCCCGCGCAGGAGGCCCAGATTGGCTTCGCCAGCAACGACAGGAGCGAGGAAGCCATGAACCACCATCAGCGCCAGACCCTGCACGCCCTCTTCGCGCACCCGATCAGCGCGAACATCTCGATGCACGACGTCGAGAAGGCCCTCGCGCATCTCGGCGCGGAGATCGACAACCGGCAGAAGGCGCGCATCGGCATCTCGCTGAAGGGCCACACCGCGGTGTTCCACGCGGCGCACCACCACCTGTCGAAGGACGAGGTCGTCCAGTTGCGCAAGTTCCTGGAAACCTGCGGGATCGACCCCGCGCGCGACTTCCCGGTCTGACGCCAGGCCCGGCGCCGCGCGCCGTCAGGCGCTGAAGTACATGTAGTACTCGTTGGGGTGCGGCAGCCCGCGGTTCACCCGCAGCTGCCGGTTCAGCTCGACGGCGAGCGCCTCCACGAGCGCGTCGTCGAACACGCCGCCCTCGGCGAGGAAGCGACGGTCGGCGTCGAGCGCGACGATCGCCTCGGCGAGGTCGAGGGCGAAGCCGTCGGCCGCGCGGCGACGCACGTCCCAGGTGGCGCCCGCCGCGCGGCGCGGATCGTCGCCGCGCGGCGGCCCCGGGTCGAGGCCGCGCAGGACGCCATCGAGCCCCGCCATGGCGATCGCGGCGATCGCGAG
>CANMWW010000195.1 GCA_947500965.1 Alphaproteobacteria bacterium | reverse complement strand
CGTTCGCCTTCACGACCTTGGAGTCGACCACCGAGGCGACCGCCGCGGTGAGGCAGTAGTAGAAGAAGGTCGGCGCGTAGGGCTTGGCGACCTCGACCACGAGGGTCGCGTCGTCGGTCGCACGGATGCGCTGCGCGGCGTTGTCCTTGTTCAGGCCGAACTGCGTGAGGATGAAGCCCGGTGACTTGTTGATCGTGACCGCGCGCTGCAGCGAGTAGGCCGCGTCGTGCGCGGTCAGCGGGTTGCCGGAATGGAACTTCACGCCCGAGCGGATCCTGAAGGTGAAGGTGACGCCGTCGGCACCCACCGACCAGCTCTCCGCCAGCTCGGGCACGAGCTTGTTGGGGTCCTTCGGATCGACGTTGACCAGCTTGTCGTAGACGTTCGCCACCGCCTCGACGCCGGAGAACTCGAAGGCCTCTGCGGGATCGAGCGAGATGATGTCGTCGATCGCCTTCGCCATGACGATCGTGTCGCGCGGGGTCTGCGCGGGCGCTTGCGCGGGCGTGAGTAAGGTCGTGGCCGCGAGCAGGCCGATGGCGGCCGCAGTCATGAAGCGCATGGCAGGTCTCCTGTCGGGATCGCGGCGATCTTTCGCGCCCGCTCCGAGGGGAGTCAAGCGGGCCGGGGCGGCAAGCCTGCCGCGAGCCGGTCCCGGCTCCAGGCTGCCCTCGCCGCCAGCGACCTGCCGACGCCGCTACCTCGCGGCGAGCAGGAACAGGTACGACGCGACGAGCAGCGCGTGCAGGGCCAGGAAGAACCTGACCGATGTCGGGCGTGAGGCGGGAAGGACCATCATCTCCCGCGGAAGCAGCGGGCCGCCGCGATCGAAGGCGTCGAAGCGCGCCGGGTCGAAGCATCCCATGAGGTTCTCGAGGCGAACCAGCCGCGAGACGCAGGACGCATAGAGCTTGAAGAGGGTCTCGGTGAGCGCGATGCCCACCAGCCCCATGAGCACCGGGACGGCCAGTATCATCCGTGCCTGCACTCCCGAAACCCGTTCCCCGAAAGCCAGCCCCACGAAGATGAGCGCGGCGGACACGATGAGGACATTCGCGTTGACGACGAGCTGCTCATAGTGGCGCGTCCAGTTCTGGGCCTCCGTGTAGAGCTGGCGCACCGTCTCGACGTCATGCGCGTCCATCGGGGGACGGGAAGTCAGCGGATCGACAGGGGCCGACATGCGGTGATCGCCTCCCGGGGCAAGACGCAAGGCTGCGCGCGAGTCACTGCACTGCGCGCACGACGCGCAGGCCGTAGTCGTCCGGCCGCAGGTGCGGCGCGCTCCAGAAGCGCTCCGACGAGTTGGTGCGCCTAGCGTACTCGCCGAGCGACCCACCTCGCAGCATGCGCATCGAGCAATTGCCCGTCATCACGGCCTCCGCGCGCGGCGCAGGCGTGATCGGCTCGTTCCAGCAATCCGCGACCCATTCACGGACATTGCCAAGCATGTCGTGCAGCCCGAAGGCGTTCGCGGGAAAGCTGCCGACCGGCGCCGGGGCCGGGGTCAAGAAGCGCGACGCCTGGCTGCCGCAGCCTGTGCAATTCGCCTCGTCGGCGCCGCGCTGCGCCTCCTGCTGGCGACCGGTGCCGGCCTGCGCGGCGTATTCCCACTCGGCCTCGCTCGGCAGGCGATACGGCTTGCCTGTCACCTTCGACAGCCACGCGACGTATTCCTGCGCGTCCATCCAGTTGACGCCATTGACTGGCTTGTCGCCGCGTCCCGAGCCGTGATCGTCGGCACGGTTGGCGCAGCCGCCGCCAGCCACGCAGGCATCCCACTGGGCGAATGTGACCTCGAACTTCCCCATCGCGAAGGGCGCCGCCACGACGACGTCGCGGCCGGATGCGAGCCGCGCGCTGCCCTTGGGCACGACCAGCATCTCGGGGCAGTCGGGGCAATCACGGAAGGTCGTCGCTTGCTGGGCAGGGGCCGGCATGGCGAGAAGGAGCGATAGGACAAGGACCGGGAACGAGGTGGCGTGCATGGCTTCCTCCTGTGGAACGCATCTTCCATCGGGCACCCGCGAGGCGCCACGGCGCGAGATCAGGCTCCCCGCACGACGTCCGCGACGCAATGGTGGCGGCGGAGGTCAAGCTGGATCTCGACGTAGCTTCCCGGCCTCGTGCCATTGAAGAGAAGGCCCGTCGGCTTTCTCTCTTGGTCGCAGACGCCGTGCTGGCGAGTCGTGTGCTGGGTGAACTCGACGAGATCCATCCGGAGAGCCTCGCCCCAGGCGACGCGGCAGGCGTTCTGGATCCCGAAGAACAGCGCTGCCGGACCGAAACCGCGGTCTATCTCCGCGGTCGCGGGCGCGTCGTCGCGCTTGCTTAGCACGATGGCGACCCCCCTCGGCTGGCGCGTCTGGGGAGGCCCGGCATAGACGGCCAGGCCGCGATCCTGCGGCAGTGGCGGCGCATTGGCGCCCGCGGGCGCGTTGCCCGGAAGGACGACATGCAGGTCGAAGGGCCCATCGGCCCTCTCGGCGAGGACGGCGGCGCGATGCGACGAAGCGCGCCCCGAGGGCGACCACCAGCCGAGGTCGTAGTCGCGATCGCTCCACGCGATGCGCGCGACCTGGTTGCGGTGCCGACGGTCCTGGACTGCCGGCGCGGACTCGGGCAGCGAGCCGAAGCGCGCCGAAAGCGCCGCCTCGAGCGAAGGAGCCGGACCGCCCTGTGCCTGCGCATCTGCTGCAGCACCGAGCAAGGGCGCGGCAACCACGCCGGATGCGCCAAGGATCGCGCGGCGCCTGCCAAAGGCGACGAAACGAGCGCGGCCAGGATGTGAGTGGACATGCGTCATAGAGGTCTCCATCTCAGAAATCCATCAGATGCAAGGGCAGCCGGCCAAGGCGCGATGGCAAGGCTCCCGGTGATATCCGCCCTCGCCAGTGGCGTGTTCGAAATGATGATGGCGTGGCGAAGCAAGTTCAATCCCGCAGCCCGGCGCCGAAGTATGGCTAGTTGGCCTCGCGATAACGATCACCGGCGAAGACCCATCTCCGCCCGTGGACGGCAAGGTCCCGCCAGCCTGACGTGATCATTGCCGCCGCACTCGCCTCGTGCGCGAGGAAACTCCCGACGCGCCGCAGCCTGCCCGCGTCGGACACGAAGACGTGAACCGCGCAGCCCCCCGATCCGCACGTGAAGGGATGCTCGACGCGTGCGATCGCGTCGAGGCGCCCATCCCCGTTCAGGTCGACGCGCTGGATGCGGAGCGCCGGGGCTTCGCCGTTCATGGCCCGGGCGTCCGAGATGTCGCGCTGGAGTTCGGCCTCGACCTGCGCGACGAGCGCGTCCCCCGATTGCCGCGCCCCCTGCGCGCCTGCCGGCGCTGCCATCAGGGCAAGCAGGAACGCGACGATCATGGCGCCCGGGAGCGTGCCTCGCGGCTGGTCGACCATCGCGCCCGTCGCGCCCGTCGCGCCCGTCGCGCATCGCGCGTATCGCGCCGGGCTCCAGTCCATCTGCATCATCGCGGATCCCACGTGTTCGCCATCAGCAGGGTGGTGGCTTCGGCCGCTAGAGCAATCGGGCACCCAACCGAAACCATGACCCCCACGCCTTCCGGGGATCACGCCATCCAACGCGCGACGCCAGTACCGCATTCCCTTGATGGCAGGCTCCAGTTGAGCGTCTCCGGTGGAGCGTCCGGCCCCCGCGATCGAAGGGCAAACCAACACGACCGTCCTCGAGCCATACGCAGGAAACCCTCTCCCCCGCGCGCGAACCCGGCTAGCGTCGGGCCGCACATCTGCGGGAGGCGGGCATGGCGTTGCGGGCGATGGTTGTCGGGGCGGGGTCGGCAGGCGAGGGCCATGCGATGGCGCTGCGCCAGGCCGGCGCGGAGGTCGTGGCGATCGCCAGCCGCACCGCGTCCGTGGTCGGCGCGCTCGCCGCGCGGCTCGGCATCCCCGTGGCCAGCACGGACTGGCGCGCGACGCTGCGCGAGCTGCGGCCGGACATCGTCGCGGTCGCGACGCCGGGCGACAGCCACGCCGCGATCATCGACGCGGCCCTCGAGGTCGGCGCGCATCTCTACGTCGACAAGCCCTTCGCGCCGACCGCCGCCGAGGCGCGCCGGCTCTGGGCGGCGACGAAGGCGGCGGGCGTGCGCAGCGCCTATGCCGCGACCTCGAACTACCAGCCCTCGGCGCTGCTGGCACGCGCGCTGGTCGCCGAGGGCGCGATCGGCGAGCTGCTCGAGGCGGAGTTCGTCTCGCACTACCACTGGCACGAGCGCCTGCCATACGGATGGCCGCACCGGCTCGCCGATGGCGGCGGGCGCCTCAACAACAACTTCACCCACAAGCTCGCCATCGCGGAGAGCGTCTGCGCCGGCGCGACGCTGGAAGTCGCGGGCGAGACGCGCAACGACCTCGGCCGCGCGCCGATCGTCCCCTTCCCGCACGACTTCCGCGACTGGACGCGCGCGCTGGTGCCCGAGGCGCAGGCGCGCGCCGCGCGCTGGGGCGAGGTCGACAGCGACTGGTCCTACACCGTGCTCGCGCGCATCGGCGCGCCGGGCTCCGATCCCGGGGCCGCGCCCAGCGTGACCTTCCGCCATTCCTGCCTGCGCAAGGGCAGGCACCAGGACTACGTCGCCTTCTACGGCCGCGCGGGTACGATCCATGTCGACCAGGCCTATTGCCAGGGCGACGTGCATCTCTGGCGCGAGGGCGAGGCCGGGTTCTCGGTCGTGCCGATGCGCGACGACATCCTCGCCTCGCTCCCGCCGGTCGAGGCGCAGCCGCACTGGGCGCCGGGCTGGGACGTCCCCGCGCGCGCCTGGAACGCGCTGGCCCGCGACTTCGTCGCCGACATCGAGGGGCGGCCGCACGCCCCCTACTTCACCCTCGCCGACGGGCTGCGCCACCAGGAGGTGATCGACGCCGTGCGCGCGCGCTCCGGGTGGAGCGCGATCGCGGCGGCCTGAGCGGGAAGGCCCGCGCGACCATGCCGCCACCACCGACGCCGCCCTTCGTCGTCCTGCCGCTCGCCGAGCGGCCGCAATTCGTCGACCTCGTCGCCGCCTGGGGCTTCGCGGAATGGGGCCACCTCGCGCCGGGGCGCACGCTCGCGCAGCGCGTGGAGCGCGTGCGCGCCGGCCTCGACCCCTCGCGCGTGCCGGTCGTCTTCGTCGCGCTCGACGCCGCGGGCAGGCCCGCGGGCACGGCGCAGCTGATGTTCGACGACATCGAGGGCGACCCGCGCAATCCCTGGCTCGCCTCGGTCTACGTGCCGCCCGAGGCGCGCGGGCGTGGCGTGGCGAAGCTGCTCGTGCGCGCCGTCGAGGATGCGGCGCG
>CANMWW010000194.1 GCA_947500965.1 Alphaproteobacteria bacterium | reverse complement strand
GTCATCCCCGTCCAGCCCTCGCCGATGGACCTCTGGGCCACGCAGGCGACGGTCGAGATGGCGCGCGCGGAGCGCAGGCGCGCCCTGCTCGTGCTCAACCGCATCGCGCCGCGCACGCGCCTTGCCCAGGAGATCGCGGCCGCGCTGGGCGCGGGCGACGTGCGGCTCGCCGCGACGACGCTCGGCAACCGCACCGCCTTCGCCTCGAGCCTCGCCGGAGGATCCTCGGTCGAGGAGGAGGAGCCCGGCGGCGCGGCCGCGGGCGAGGCGCTTCACCTGCGCGCCGAGATCGAGGAGATGCTGCGGGACGGGGCGGGACGGGGCGCATGAGCGAGCCGCGCCATGCGGTGGGCGGGCGCACGATCGCCGCGCTCAGCGCCGCCGCCTTCATGTCCGCCTCGACCATCCGGGTCGGCGACCCGCTGATCCCGCAGATCGCGAACGACTTCGGCGTCGGCGTCGGCGCCGCCGCGATCGTCACGACGTCCTTCGCGCTGGCCTACGGGATCTTCCAGCTCGTCCATGGCGCGCTGGGCGACCGCTACGGCAAGCAGCGGCTCATCGTGCTGGCGACCGCGCTCTCGGCCTTCGGCACGGCCTCCGTCGCGCTCGCGACGGACATCGCGACGCTCGGCGTGCTGCGCTTCCTGAGCGGCGTCACGGCCTCCGCCATCATCCCGCTGGCGATGGCGCATATCGGCGACGCCGTGCCCTACGAGCAGCGCCAGGCGACGCTGGCGCGCTTCCTGTTCGGGCAGATCCTGGGCTCGGTCTTCGGCCAGGTCGCCGGCGGCGTGCTGGGCGAGTTCCTGCACTGGCGCGCGATCTTCCTGGTGCTCGGCGCGCTCTACGTCGTCGCCGCCCTCGTCATCCTCGCGGAGTGGCGCTCCGGCCGCGTGCCCGACCGGCGCTCCGAGGTCGACCTGTCGCCGCCGGCCCTTCTGCGCCGCTACGCGGGCCTCGTCGTGAGGCGCCGTGCGCGCGTGGTCCTCTGCGTCGTCTTCCTCGAGGGCATGGTCTTCTATGGCGGGTTCAGCTTCTTCGCCGCCTACCTGCACGACGAATTCGGGCTCGACTACGCGCGCAGCGGACTGGTCATCGCGTTCTTCGGCGTCGGCGGGATCGCCTATGCGCTCATGGCGCGCCGCCTGCTCCCGCTGATGGGGGAGCGCGGCTTCGCGGCGACCGGCGGGGCGATGCTGATGGCGGCCTTCGTGCTGGCGACCCTGGCCGGGCCGGGCGCGGGCTTCGCCGCGGTCGCGGCGCTGTCGGGCCTCGGCTTCTACACGCTGCACACGACGCTGCAGACCAACGCCACGCAGATGGCGCCGGAGGCCCGCGGCTCGGCCGTGGCGATCTTCGCCTCCTGCCTCTTTCTCGGCACCTCCGCGGGCGTCGCGCTGGGCGGCCTCGTCATCGAGTCCGTCGGCTACGCGCCGCTCTTCCTTGGATGCGGCGCGGCGCTGCTCGTCCTCGGCCTGGCGTTCAGCGTCCTGCTGGGCCGGCTGCGCTGACGGGCGCGCCGCGCGCGACGAAGTCCGGGTTGCGGAAGCCCGGCTTGCCATAGGCCAGCCGCGCGCCCGCGAAGGTGGCGACGCTGCCCCCGGCCTGCTCGAGGATCGCCTGGCCGGCGCAGCTGTCCCATTCGCTCGTGGGCCCGAAGCGCGGATAGAGGTCGGCCTCGCCCGCGGCGAGGACGCCGAACTTGCGCGCACTGCCGAGGATCCGCCGCTCGCCCGCGCCGGCCTCCTCGATCCATGCGTCGAGCGCCGCGCCATTGCCGTGGCTGCGGCTCGACACCACGACCGCGCCGCGCGCCGGCACCGGCCGCGCGCGCAGCCGTCTGCGCGGGCCGCCGCCGCGCTCGAAGAACGCCCCGCCCTCGCCGTCGCTGCACCAGATCGTGTCGTCGGTCGGCCCGTGGAGCAGGCCGAAGACCGGGTAGCGGCCATCGACGAGGCCGATGTTGATCGCGAACTCGCCGTTGCGGGCGACGAACTCCTTCGTGCCGTCGATGGGATCCACGAGCCAGAACAGGCGCGGGGGCGCATCGGCGGGGAAGGGGACGTGCCCGCCCGCGAAGCGCTCCTCGGAGACCACGGGAATGTCCGGCGTCAGCCGCGCGAGCGCCTCGAGGACAAGCGCCTCGGACGCCTCGTCGGCATCGGTCACCGGGCTGCCATCCGCCTTGGCGCGCGCGGAAGGACGAGGCCCGTAATGGACGAGGGCCGCCTTGCCGGCGGCCCTCGCGATCGCGACCAGGGGCTCGACGAGCCCCCGCAGGTCGACCGGCGTCATTCCGCCGCTTGCTTCACGCTGCCCGAGGAGATCACGCGCCAGATCTTCTCCGGCGTGGCAGGCATGTCGATATGCGTGATGCCATGGGCCGACAGCGCGTCGACGACGGCGTTGATCACCGCCGGCGGCGCGCCGATGGCCCCGGCCTCGCCGCAGCCCTTCACGCCCAGCGGGTTGGCCGAAGTCGGGCAGGCCTCCGTGTAGGAGAAGGCGATGTCCGGGATGCTGACGGCGCGCGGCATGCAGTAGTCCATGAAGGAGCCGGTCAGGAGCTGGCCCGTCTCCTCGTCGTAGCGCGCGCCCTCGAACAGGGCCTGGCCGATGCCCTGCGCGGTGCCGCCATGGACCTGGCCCGCGAGCAGGAGCGGGTTGATGACCTTCCCGAAGTCGTCGGTGATCGTGTAGCGCACGACCGAGGCGACGCCGGTGCCCTCGTCGATCTCCACCTCGCAGACATGCGCGCCGTTGGGATAGGTCGCCGCCGCGGGGTTCATGTTCGAGGTCTCGTCGAGGCCGGGCGACATGCCCGCGGGGATCCTGCCCATGTCGAAGGCCGCCTGCGCGACCTGGTGGAAGGACTTCGAGCGGTCGGTGCCGACGACGGTGAAGCTGCCGTCCTTGAACTCGATGTCGCTCTCCGCCGCCTCGAGCATCTGCGCCGCGAACTTGCGTCCCTTGGCGATGACGCGGTCGCATGCGCCCCAGATCGCGCTGCCGCCGACCGAGGCCGCGCGGCTGCCGCCGGTGCCGCCCGGGTAGACCGCGAGGTCCGTGTCGCCCTGCACCACGCGGATGCTCTCGAAGGGGATGCCGAGCTTCTCGGCGACGATCTGCGCGTAGGCCGTCTCGTGGCCCTGGCCGTTCGACTGGTTGCCGATCAGCACCGTCGCGCCGCCGGCGGAGTCGATGCGCACCTGCGCGGACTCGTCCGGCGCGCCGCCGCAGACCTCGATGTAGTAGGACAGCCCGATGCCGCGCAGCTTGCCGCGCTTGCGCGACTCCGCCTTGCGCGCCGCGAAGCCTGCCCAGTCGGCCGCCTTCATGCCGGTCGCCATCGTCGTGGCGAAGTCGCCGGAGTCGTAGGTCTGGCCCATCGGGGTCTTGAACGGCATCTGGTCGGGGCGGATGAAGTTGATCCGCCGCAGCTCGTCCGGCGCGACGCCGAGCTCGCGCGCCGCCTTGTCGACGAGGCGCTCGATCATGTACGCGGCCTCCGGACGGCCCGCGCCACGATAGGCGTCGACCGGCGAGGTGTTCGTGTAGACGCCCTTCACGTTGCACCACGCGACCGGGAAGGCGTAGCAGCCCGGCACCATCCAGGCGAACAGGTCGGTCGGGATGAACGGCCCGTAGTGGGAGAGGTAGGCGCCGAGGTTGGCGTTCACCGTCACGCGGATGCCGATGAAGCGGTTCTCCTTGTCGACGGCGAGCTCGGCGCGGGACTTGTGGTCGCGGCCATGCGTGTCGGCGAGGAAGGCCTCGCCGCGCTCGCCCGTCCACTTGACGGCGCGGCCCAGCATGCGCGCGGCGAAGAGCACCGGCACGTACTCGCAGAACAGGAAGATCTTCATGCCGAAGCCGCCGCCGACATCCGGCGTGACGACGCGCACCTTGTTCTCCGGCACCTTGAAGATCTTGTCGGCCAGCACCTTGCGCAGGCCCGAGCCGCCCTGGCTCGACACGGTCAGCTGCAGCCGGCCGTCCGGCGTCACCTCGCCGATCGCGTTGCGCGGCTCCATCGAGTTCGGCACGAGGCGGTTGTTCACGAAGTCCATCGTCACGACGCGATGCGCCTTCGCGAACGCCGCGGAGGTCGCCTTCTCGTCGCCGAGCTCCCAGTCGAAGACCTGGTTGTTCTTCGCGAAGTCCCAGACCTGCGGCGCGCCCGGCTTCGCCGACGCCTCGATGTCGGTCGTGGCCGGCAGGGGGTTCCAGTCGATCTCGACGAGCTCCGCGGCGTCCTTCGCCTCGGCGAGCGTCTCCGCCACCACCATCGCGACCGCGTCGCCGACGAAGCGCGCGCGCCCGACGGCGAGCGCGGGGCGCGGCGTCATCGGCATCGACGAGCCGTCGCGGTTCTTCAGCGGCACGAGGCACGGCACGTTGCCGATGCCGGCGGCCTGCAGGTCGGCGCCGGTGACGACGGCGAGCACGCCGGGTGCCTTGGCGGCGGCGGACGTGTCGACCTTCGTGAAGGAGGCATGCGCGTGCGGCGAGCGGACGAAATACGCATGCGCCTGGCGCCGCGGCTGGATGTCGTCCGTGTAGCGACCATTGCCCGTGAGGAGGCGCGGATCCTCGACCCGCTTCACCGACTGCCCGACACCGAACTTCACCATGGCTGCGTCCCCGCTCTTGCGACGTTGGAAGCCCGATTAGACCGACCATCGGGCGGGGTTGGCAAGGGCGGCCAGCGCGTCCCGGGGCGCTTGCGCCCCCAGGCCGCGCGCGGGTATTCCGCCCCCATGTGCGGTCGCTTCCTCCTCGTCTCGCCCGTCGAACTGATACGCCGGGCCTTCGCCGTCTCCGGCCCCGCGCCGAACCTCGCGGCGCGCTGGAACGTCGCGCCCACCACGGCATGCCTCGTCCTGCGCCGTGGCGAGGACGGGGCGCCGGCCTTCGCGACGCTGCGCTGGGGGCTCGTGCCGGCCTGGGCGCGCGACATGTCCGGCGCCGGGCGCATGATCAACGCGCGCGGCGAGACCGTCGCGGAGAAGCCCGCCTTCCGCGAGGCGCTGCGCCGGCGCCGCTGCCTCGTGCCGGCCGACGGGTTCTACGAATGGCCGGAGGAGGGCGAGGACCGGCGTCCCGTGCTGTTCCGTCGCGCCGACCGCGCGCCCTTCGCCTTCGCGGGGATCTGGGAGGCCTGGCGCGGCCCGGACGGCGCCACGGCCGAGACCTTCGCCATCGTCAACACCGAGGCGCGTGGCGCGATGCGGCGCTTCCACCACCGCGTGCCGATCGTGCTCGACGCAGGGGCGCGCGCGGCATGGCTCGATCCGGCCGCCGATCCCGCGCCCTTC
>CANMWW010000193.1 GCA_947500965.1 Alphaproteobacteria bacterium | reverse complement strand
TCCAGATGCTGGCGCTGCGCTCGGCCTTCGTGATGCTGGTGCTGCTCCCCTATTTCCTGCGCGCGGGCGGGCTCGCCCTGTTCCGCACGGGGCAGGCGCGGCTCCATCTCGCGCGGCTCGTCTTCATGTTCTTCTCGATCCTCGGCTTCTTCCACGCGCTGAGCCTGCTGCCGCTCGCCATGGTGGTGGCGCTCGGCTTCTCGACCCCGATCTTCGTCACCGCGCTGTCGCGCCCGATGCTTGGCGAGCGCGTGGACGGCGCGCGCTGGGCGGCGGTGCTGTTCGGCTTCGCCGGCACGATCGTCGTCGTGAACCCGACCATGGCCGGGTTCTCGGCGATCGCGCTCCTGCCGCTGCTGTCGGCGATGGGATGGGCCATGGTCCAGCTTCTGGCGCGCAAGCTGACGCGCACCGACAGCGACGCGACGATCCTCGTCTACCTGAACACGGGGCTGGTGGTGGCCTTCGGCGCGCTCGCGCCGCTCGCGTGGGTCGAGATCGAGGCCGCGGCCGTCGGCGTCTGCTTCCTGCTCGGCGTGCTGATGGTCGCCGCGCAATGGCTGATGCTGCGCGCCATCCGGCTGGCGCCGATCGCCACGGTGACGCCGTTCCAGTACCTCGAGCTGCCGCTCGCCGTCGCCTTCGGATGGGCGATCTGGAGCGAGTGGCCCGGGCCGCACGTCTTCGCCGGCGCCGCGATGATCGTCGCCAGCGGCCTCTTCGTCGTCTGGACGGAGCGGCGCCGGGCGCGCGCCCTGCGGGTGGCGGCGTGAGCCCGCCTGCCGCGCCCGACCGGCCCCTGCGGGGCATCGCCTTCATCGTCGTCGCCTTCGCCTGCCTCGGCGTCAGCGACGCGCTCGCCAAGGCCGGCCTGTCGGCGATGTCGATCGCGCAGATGCTGTCGATCCGCAGCCTGCTCGTCCTCGCCCTGCTGCTGCCCTGGGCGGCGCTGGCGGGCGGCCTCGCGGTCCTGCGCACCAGCCGCCCGCGCGACCACGCGATCCGCGTCGCGTGGTCGATCGTCTCCATGGCGTGCTTCTTCGAGGCCCTGCGCCACCTCGAGCTCGCGACCGCGATCGCGATCGGCTTCGTCTCGCCGCTGGTCATGACCGCGCTGTCGGTGCCGATGCTGGGCGAGCGCGTCGGCCCGCATCGCTGGGCCGCGATCGCCATCGGGTTCGTGGGCGCGCTGGTGATCGTCCAGCCGGGCGCGGACGGCTTCCAGCCCGCCGCGCTGCTCTGCCTCGCCGCCGCCGCGTCGTGGGCCGTGAGCATGGTGTACGTGCGGCGCCTGTCGCGCACGGATGGCGAGATATCCATGATGGTGTTCCAGAACGCGGCCGTGCTCGTCGTGATGTCGGCGATCGCGCCCTTCGCCTGGACCGCGCCCGCCGCCGCCGACGTCATGCTCGTCGCGGGCATGGCGACGGCGATCGTCGCCGGGCAGTGGTGCATGTTCCGCGCCTTCCGCCACGCCCAGGTCGGCCTCGTCGCGCCCTTCCAGTACTCGGAGATCGTCTGGGCGACCATCCTCGGCTGGATCTTCTGGCGCGAGTTCCCGGAGCCCCATGTCTGGGCGGGGACGGCGATCCTCGTCGCCAGCGGCCTCTACGTGATCTGGCGCGAGCGGGTCCGCGCGGCGACTGCCGACGGACGGTCGCCTCCGGGCTAGGATGCCGCCCGTGAAGCATCCGTCGATTCGCCGCCCCTTCCTTGCCGTCCCCCTGCTTGCCCTGCCGCTGCTCGCCGGCTGCGCGCCCGGGGAGCAGCCCGCCACGCCCGCCGGGGCCGTGGGGCCAGGGCCCATGACCGCGGTGGAGCGGGGCCTCGCGGTCGCGGAGCGCGGCTGCGCGCTCTGCCACCAGGTCCTGCCCGACCGGCCGCCGGCGCAGGAGGCCGCGGCGCCGAGCTTCATGGAGATCGCGAACCTGCCCGGCCGCAACCGCGGCTACCTGCGCGGCTTCGCCACGCGCCGCCACGTGATCGAGACGCTGGGCGAGCCGCGACCGGTGATGCCGACCTTCTTCCTGTCGCCGGAGGAGCGCGAGGACGTCATCGCGTTCATCCTCTCCTACCAGCGCCCGGACGCGCCGAGCGACGCGGCGCCCGAACCCGTCGAGCCCTTCGAGTGACGGCGCGCGCCGGGCCGCGATTGCGCGCGCCGGCGCCGCTCCGTACCTTCCGCCCCACACACCAGCACCGGAGACCGCCATGGCCCTTCCCGCCCTGCAGCCCGTCGAGCCGAGCGCGCGTGACGCCGCCATCGCCGAACTGCGCGCGTGCTTCGGCGAGCGATGCTCGACCGCCGCGGCCGTGCGCGAGCAGCATGGCAAGGACGAGTCCTGGCACCAGCCCGCGCCGCCCGACGCCGTCGTCTTCGCGCGCTCGACCGAGGAGGTCAGCGCCGCGGTCAGGATCTGCGCCGCCCACAAGGTGCCGATCGTGCCCTTCGGCACCGGCACCTCGCTCGAGGGCGGCGTCGCCGCCCTGCGCGGCGGCGTGTGCATCGACGTCTCGCAGATGAACCGCGTCGTGCGCGTCTCCGTCGAGGACCTCGACTGCACCGTGGAGGCCGGCGTCACGCGCAAGGCCCTCAACGAGCACCTGCGCGACACCGGCCTGTTCTTCCCGATCGACCCCGGCGCCGACGCCTCGCTGGGCGGCATGGCCGCGACGCGCGCGTCGGGGACCAACGCGGTGCGCTACGGCACGATGCGCGAGAACGTCCTCTCGCTCACCGTGGTGCTGCCCGACGGCCGGATCGTCAAGACCGCGCGGCGCTCGCGCAAGTCCGCGGCCGGCTACGACCTGACGCGCCTCTTCGTCGGCTCCGAGGGGACGCTCGGCGTGATCACGGAGGTCACGCTCCGGCTCTACGGCATCCCTGCCGCGATCAGCTCGGCCATGTGCTCCTTCCCGAGCGTGAAGGCGGCCGTCGACACGGTGATCCAGACGATCCAGTCCGGCATCCCCGTCGCGCGGATGGAGCTCGCCGACGAGCTGCAGATGAAGGCCTTCAACCTCTACGCCAGGCTCGGCCTCGCGGAGGCGCCGACGCTCTGGCTCGAGTTCCACGGGACCGACGCCTCCGTCGCCGAGCAGGCCGAGATGGTGCAGGCCATCGCCTCGGAGCATGGCGGCGAGGGCTTCCGCTGGACCACCTCGCCGGAGGAGCGCAAGAAGCTCTGGCAGGCGCGCCACGACGCCGCCTACGCGGGCAAGGCGCTGCGCCCCGGCGCGCAGCTCTGGGCGACCGACGTCTGCGTGCCGATCTCGCGCCTCGCCGACTGCATCGTGGGCACGCAGGAGGACGTGAAGGCGTCGTTCCTGATGGCGCCGATCGTCGGCCATGTCGGCGACGGCAACTTCCACCTCACGATCATCCTCGACCCGAAGGACCCGCGCGAGCTCGCCGAGGCGAACCGCCTCAACGACAGGCTGGTCGCGCGCGCCCTGTCGATGGACGGGACCTGCACGGGCGAGCATGGCGTCGGCTACGGCAAGATCGACTTCCTGACGGCCGAGCATGGCGGCGACGTGCTGTCCGTGATGCGCGCCGTGAAGAAGTCGATCGACCCCGACGGCATCATGAACCCCGGCAAGATCCTGCGCGCATGAACCGGTTCGGGCGCGCGCACGCGCATGTCGGCTGCATTGGGCTGGAGGCCTTGAGGCGATGACGATCGGTGTCGGCGGTTCTACGGCGGAAGCCGAGCTCGCGCTCCTCTCCCCCATGCGCGGCGCGGCGCCGCCCATAGGCGACGCGGAGCGCGCCTCGCGCATCGAGCGCGCGCAGGCGCTGATGCGCGAGGCGGGCGTCGACGCGCTGTGGCTCGACGTGTCGGCGAGCCTGACCTACTTCACCGGGCTGCGCCTGCGGCGCTCCGAGCGGCTGCACGGCGCGGTGCTGCCGGCGCGCGGCGAGCTCGCCTATCTCTGCCCGGCCTTCGAGGAAGAGAAGCTGCGGACGATGATCACCCTGGGCGACCGCGTCGTCACCTGGGAGGAGCACGAGGACCCGACCGCGCTCGTCACCGACACGCTGCGCGCCATGGGCGTCGAGCGCGGGACCGTCGCGCTGGACGAGGCGACGCAGTTCGCGGCCTTCGACGGGCTGCGCCGCGCGTCCAACTCCTACGACTGGGTCAACGGCGCGGCCATCACCGGCGCGTGCCGGTCGCGCAAGTCCGCGGCCGAGATCGCGCTCATGCAGTCGGCCAAGGACATCACGCTGCGCGCGCACAAGGCGGTGGCCCGCATCCTGCGCGAGGGCATCACGACCACCGAGGTCCAGGCCTTCCTCGTCGAGGCGCACAAGCGGCTCGGCGCCGAGGGGCCGCCCGCCTTCAACATCGTGCTCTTCGGCGAGGCGACCGCCTATCCGCACGGCGTGCCATACCCGCAGGTGCTGCGCGACGGCGACATGGTGCTGATCGACGTGGGCGCGCCTGTCGACGGCTACCTCTCCGACATCACGCGCTCCTACGTCTTCGGCGAGCCCAGCGCGCGCCAGCGCCAGGTCTGGAACCTGGAGAAGGAGGCGCAGGCCGCCGCCTTCGCCGCCGCGCGCATCGGCGCGCGCTGCGAGGACGTCGACGCCGCGGCGCGCCGCGTCATCGAGGCCGCCGGCTTCGGCCCCGGCTACGCGGTGCCAGGGCTTCCGCATCGCACGGGCCATGGCATCGGCCTCGAGGTGCACGAGGTGCCCTACCTGGTGAAGGGCGACCGCACCGTGCTCGCGCCGGGCATGACCTTCTCCAACGAGCCGATGATCTGCATCTACGGCGAGTTCGGCGTGCGGCTCGAGGACCATTTCCACATGGCCGCGGACGGGCCGCGCTGGTTCACGCGCCCCGCGCACTCGGTGGACGACCCCTTCGGCTACGAGGCCTGACCGGCGGCGCGCCAGAGCACGGGGAAGAGCGGCCCGGAGAGCTCCGCCCCCGGCGCGAGCCCGGCCCGTGCGAGGGGCCGGAACGTCCCGGAATGCGGGCGCCAGCGCACGTCGTCGCCCGCGAGGCGCAGCGCCACCGTGCGCCGGCGCCGCGCGCTCGGGTTGCCGCCCGCGCCATGCACGATGCGGCCATGGAACACGACGGCGTCGCCCGGCTGGAGGTCGAAGCGGCGCAGGTCGAGCCGCGCGCGCATCGCCTCGATGTCCGGCAGCGGCGGCAGCGGCGACTTCGCGTAGCGCCGCGCGCCCTGGCCGCCCTCGCGGAAGGGCGCCGGCGCGAAGTCCCCGCCCCAGCGATGCGAGCCGGCCACGTACTCGACCGCGCCATTGCCCGCGTCGATCGGGTCGAGGGCGAGATAGGCGGTCGCCAGCATCTCGCCGGTCACCGGCCAGTAGGGCGAGT
>CANMWW010000192.1 GCA_947500965.1 Alphaproteobacteria bacterium | reverse complement strand
TCTACCTCGCGCTGACCTGGATCCTGCAGGCCGGCCTGCGGCGGGTCGAGCGCCGGGCCAACCGCTACATCGCCGCATGAGCGCCACCGCGGCAGCAAGCCTGGAGCCGAAGAGATGAGCCAGACGCCGAGTTCCCCCGCCCGCGCCCCGGGCCACGGCTACGCGCAGGAGCATGTCGACTTCGCGGTGGCGCTCGCCGACCGCGCGCGCGCGGTGATGGCGCTGCGCCGCGCCCGTCCCGCCGACGTCGAGATCAAGCCGGACTCGAGCTACGTCACCGACACCGACCGCGAGATCGAGCGCGAGCTGCGGATCATGATCGCGGCGCGCTTCCCGGCGCACGGCATCCTCGGCGAGGAATACGGGCCGGAGAACGCGTCGGCGGAGCACGTGTGGTCGCTCGACCCGATCGACGGCACGGCCGCCTACGTCGCCGGGCTTCCGGTGTTCGGGACCCTCGTCGCGCTGCTCCATGGCGGGACCCCGGTGGTCGGCATCATCGACCATCCCGTCACCGACGACCGATGGATCGGCGCGATCGGGCGGCCGACGACGTGGAACGGCGCGGTCGTCCGCACGCGGAGATGCGCGACGCTCGCGCGCGCTATGCTCTCGGCCAGCAACCCGGACTTCTTCTCCCCCGCCGAGCGGCCGCGCTTCGAGCGGCTGCGCGCCGCCACGCAGTGGCGCATCTATGGCGGCAGTTGCTACAGCTACGGCCTCCTCGCCGCTGGCCGCACCGACGTCGCGGTCGACTCCGGGCTGTCCATCCACGACTACGCGCCCTATGCCCCGATCCTCGCGGGCGCCGGCGGCGTGATCACCGACTGGGAAGGCCGGCCGATCTCGATCCGCACCGGCCGCCAGATCCTCGCCGCGGGCGACCCGCAGCGCCACGCCGAGGCGCTCGCCCTCGTCGCCGCATGACCAGCCGATCCACGAACAGAGAACACAGCAAGGAGAACTTCCAGATGTCGAATTTCCAGCCCTTCGTCATGGAACGCATGATGGGCAAGTGGGAGAACGTCGTCCGCTACAACCTGTCCGAAAGCGGCGTGCACCCGCTCAAGCTCGGCGAGCTGATGGCGATGGCGGGCCGCACGGTCGGCGAGCTCGGCGAGGTCGAGATCAACTACCCGCAGGCCAACGGCACGCGCGAGCTCCGCCGCACGATCGCCGCCTACTATCCGCCCGCGGGCGAGGACAACGTGCTGGTGACGACCGGCGCGGCCGAGGCCAACTACCTGATCGTCAGCACGCTGCTGCAGCCCGGCGACGAGGCCGTGGTGATGCGCCCCAACTACCTCCAGGTCTGGGGCGTCGCCCGCAACCGCGGCGTCCATGTCCGCGACTTCGACCTGGTCGAGGCGAATGGCTGGGCGCCGGACCTCGCCCAGCTCGAGGCCACCGTCGGGCCGCGCACGAAGCTGATCGCCGTGTGCAACCCCAACAACCCGACCGGCCGCATCCTGACCGCCGCCGAGATGGCGGCGATCGTCGCCGCCGCCGCGCGCGTCGGCGCCTGGATCCTCGCGGACGAGGTCTATGCCGGCGCCGAGCGCGAGACCGACGCGGTGACGCCGACCTTCTACGGCATGTACGACAAGGTCCTGGCGGTCGGCAGCATGAGCAAGGCCTATGGCCTGCCCGGGCTGCGCACCGGCTGGGTGGTCGGCCCGGCCGCCGTGCTCGACGACATGTGGGCGCGCCACGACTACATCACGATCACCGGCACCATGCTGTCGGACAAGCTGACCACGATCGCGCTGTCGCCGCAGGTGCGGCCCAGGATCCTGGCGCGCACGCGCGGCCTCATCCGCGCCGGCTATCCCGTGCTCCAGGAATGGGCCGCGCAGCACGGCAACACGATCCAGGTCTATCCGTCGCAGGCCGCGGCGATCGCCTTCATGCGCTACAACCGCAAGGTCAACTCGTCGAAGCTCGTCGAGAAGCTGCGCGACGAGAAGAGCGTGCTGATCGTGCCGGGCGACCATTTCGGCTACGACCACCACCTGCGCATCAGCTTCGGCCTGCCGCACGACTACCTGCGCGAGGGGCTGTCGCGGATCACCCAGGTGCTGGAGGAGATCGGCGAGTGAAGGAAATCCTGGCCGAGGTCGAGGCGGCCGCCGGCCGGATCCGGGGCCACGCGCGCGAGACGCCCCTCGAGCCTTCGCCCGCGCTGGGCGAGGCGGCGGGCGCGCGCGTGTTCCTCAAGTGCGAGAACCTGCAGCACACCGGCTCGTTCAAGGCGCGCGGCGCGCTGAACAAGGTGATGTCGCTCTCGCGCGCCGAGATCGACGCGGGCGTCGTCACGGCCTCCACCGGCAACCACGGCGCGGCGGTCGGCTTCGCGCTCGCCGCCGCCGGGGGGCGCGCCACGGTCTTCGTGCCCGAGGGCGCCTCCGCCACCAAGCTGGCGGCGATCGCGCGCCGCGGCTGCGAGATACGCCGGCACGGCGTCGATTCCGGCGAGACCGAGGCCTTCGCGCGCGCCCATGCCGAGGCGACGGGCGCGACATGGATCTCCCCCTACAACGATCCCCTCGTGGTCGGTGGCCAGGGCACGGTCGGCGTGGAACTGCTGCGGCAGATGCCGCGCATCGACGCGGTCTTCGTTGCGCTCGGCGGTGGCGGGCTCGTCGGCGGCATCGGCGCGTGGCTGAAGGCGCATTCCCCCGCCACGCGCGTGGTCGCCTGCTCGCCGTCGAACAGCGCGGTGATGGCGCGATCCGTGGAGGCCGGGCGCATCCTCGAGCTCGACTCGCTGCCGACGCTCTCGGACGGCACCGCGGGCGGCGTGGAGCAGGGCAGCATCACCTTCCCGCTGGTGCGCGAGGTCGTCGACGAGCATGTCCTCGTCGGCGAGGACGAGATCGCCGCGGCGATGCGCGACACCATGGAGGCGCACCACATGATGGTCGAGGGCGCGGCCGGCGTCGCCGTCGCGGGCTATCGGCGCCAGGCGGCGCGCTGGGCGGGCGCGGACGTCGCGATCGTCCTGTGCGGGGCGAACCTGTCGCTCGCGACCCTGCGGTCGGTGCTGTCGTGACCCGCATCCTGCGCCGCGCGGAGATCGAGGCCGCCCTCGGCAGGATCGACCTGCTCGCGCGCATCGAGGAGGCCTTCGCCGCGTTCTCCGCCGGCCGCTGCAACGTGCCGCCGGTCGGCGAGCTGCTGATGGAGAAGGGCGAGGTCCACATCAAGCATGGCTGCGTGACCGGGGACCCGACCTACCTCGTCAAGATCGCCTCCGGCTTCCCGGGCAATCCCGCGCTCGGCCTGCCATCGGGGAACGGCGCGATGCTGATCTTCAGCCAGGAGACGGGCGCGCTGGAGACCGTGCTGCTCGACGAAGGGCACCTGACCGACCTGCGCACCGCGGCGGCGGGCGCCGTCGCCGCGCGCCACCTCGCGCCGCGCGCGGTCGGGCGCATCGGCATCCTCGGCACTGGCGTGCAGGCGCGGCTTCAGGCCCGCCACCTTGCCCCCGTCGTCGGCTGCCGCGACGTCCTGCTCTTCGGGCGGACGGCCGCGCGCCGCGCGGCCTGCCGCGACGACCTCGTCGCGCTCGGCCTCGACGTGCGGGAGACCGACGACCCGCGCGAGGTCGCGCGGGGCTGCGACGTCGTCGTCGCGACCACCTCGGCGCATCGGCCGCTGCTCGCGGCGGGCGACCTCCGCGCGTGCGCGCATGTCAACGCGATGGGCTCCGACACGCCGGACAAGCAGGAGCTCGACGCCGCGCTGGTCGCCTCGGCCTCGCGCGTCGTCGTCGACTCCCGCGCCCAGGCCGCGCTGCGCGGCGAGGCGCACAAGGCCGTGGCGGCGGGGCTGCTCGACCCGGCGCGCATCGAGGAGATCGGCGAGATCGTGCTTGGCCGCGCGCCGGGGCGTCGCGAGGCGGACGGCGTCACGATCTTCGACTCGACCGGCCTCGCGGTACAGGACATCGCCATCGCCGCCGCGGTCGCCGCGGCCGCGGGCGGCGAGGCCTAGGCTTTCTGGGGGAAATCCCTAGAAAGGCTTGGTTGCGGCTGGCGCGTCGCCCGGCGAAGTTGCGGACCCGACCAAGGGAGGCATCCATCATGGGCATTCGCAACGTCACGGCCGTCGCGGCGTGCATCGTGGCACTCGCCGCCGGCTCCACTGGCGCCGCGCATGCGCAGTCCGCGCCGCCCGCCGCGCATGGATGCAGCGGCTGCCATGGCCCCGCGGGCGAGGGCGTCGGGACGATCCCGCCGATCGCGCGCACCATGGGCGCGGCCGAGTTCGAGGCGGCGATGCGCCAGTTCCGCGCCGACCAGCGACCCGCGACGATCATGAACCGCATCGCGCGCGGCTTCACCGACGCGGAGCTCGCGCAGCTCGCCGCCTATTTCGCCAGGAAGGAGTGAGCGCCATGCCGGTCCCGTCCCGCCGCCGCGTCCTCGCGGCCGCCTTCGCGACGCCTTCCCTGCTCGCCGCGCCCGCCGTGCTCGGCCAGGCCCGCCCGCGCCTCGTCGTCGTGGGCGGCGGCTTCGGCGGCGCCGCGGCGGCGCGCCACGCGCGCGACGCCTACCCGCATGTCGAGGTGACGCTCGTCGAGCCGAACCGCAGCTACACGACCTGCCCGTTCAGCAACCTCGTGCTCGGCGGGCTGCGCACGATGGCGTCGATCACCCACGACTATTCGGGCCTCGCGCGCCGCGGCGCCAATGTCGTCCATGACCGCGCGAGCGCCATCGACCCCGCGCGCCGCGTCGTGCGACTCGCGGGCGGCGGCGAGATCCCCTATGACCGGCTGGTCGTGTCGCCCGGCATCGACATGCGCTGGGGCGCGATCGAGGGCTATGACGAGGCGGCCGCGCAGGCCTTCCCGCATGCCTGGCAGCCAGGCGCGCAGACCGAGATGCTGCGCAGGCAGCTCGAGGCGATCCCCGATGGCGGCGTCTTCGCGATGTCCGTGCCGGCCAATCCCTTCCGCTGCCCGCCCGGGCCCTACGAGCGCGCCAGCATGGTCGCGCGCTGGATGAAGGCGAACCGCCCGCGCGCCAAGATCCTGGTGCTAGACGCCAAGGACGCGTTCTCCAAGCAGGGCCTGTTCCTCGATGCCTGGAAGGAGCTCTATCCCGGCATGATCGAATGGGTGCCGGCGACGAAGGACGGGCGCGTCACGCGCGTCGACGTCGGCGCGCGCGTGCTGGAGACGGAGTTCGGCGCGCGCCATCGCGTCGACGTCGCCAATGTCGTGCCGCCGCAGCGCGCGGGCCGCATCGCGGTGGAAGCCGGCCTCGCCGACGCGAGCGGCTGGTGCCCGGTGTCGCCGCGCACGCTGGAATCGCGCCTCGTGCCGGGCATCCACGTCGTGGGCGACGCCACGATCGCCC
>CANMWW010000191.1 GCA_947500965.1 Alphaproteobacteria bacterium | reverse complement strand
GACAGGCTTTCGCGCGGGCCGGGCCGCCGGGTCGTGCGCGTCTCCGCCACGCGGCGCCTCGCGCACGGCGTCTCCTGCGCCGGCGGGATCCTCGTCGACGCCATGTCCGGCGCGCCGGAGGAGGTCGCCGACCTGCGCGGCGTCGCGACGCTGCCCGGCCAGCACAACTGGCAGAACGCCGCCGCGGCCCATGCCGCCTGCCGCGCCGCCGGCGTCCCGGCCGCGCGCATCGCCGCCGCGCTCGCGACCTATCCCGGCCTGCCGCACCGGCAGGAGATCGCCGGCGCGGCGCGCGGCGTGACGTTCGTGAACGACAGCAAGGCCACCAACGCGGATGCGGCGGCGAAGGCGCTCGGCTGCTACGACGCGATCTGGTGGATCGCCGGCGGCATCGAGAAGGAAGGCGGCATCGCGCCGCTCGCGCCGTTCTTCGCGCGCATCCGCAAGGCCTACCTGATCGGCAAGGCCGCGCCGGTCTTCGCGCGGACCCTCGCCGCGGCCGGCGTCGCGCACGAGGTCTCCGCGACGCTGGAGCGCGCCGTCGAGCACGCCGCGCGCGACGCCGCTGCGTCGACCGACGAGAGGCGCGTCGTCCTGCTCTCTCCGGCCTGCGCCTCCTTCGACCAGTTCAGGGACTTCGAGGCGCGCGGCGCGCGCTTCCGCGCCCTCGTCGCGGCGCTCGTCGCCGGGGAGCGCGCGGCATGAACGCCGGCTTCGGTCGCGCCGACAACTCCCTCGTCGCCCGCTGGTGGTGGACGATCGACCGCTGGTCGCTCGCCGCCCTGATGGCGATCATCGGCATCGGCGCCATCCTGACCATGGCCGCCACGCCGCCGGTCGCGGACAAGCTCGGCCTCGACGCCTTCCACTTCGTGCGGCGGCAGTTCTTCCTCCTGCCGATCGGCGTCGCGATCATCCTCGTCGTCTCGCTGCTCGACCTGTCGACCATCCGGCGCATCGCTGCGGCGGTCCTCGTGGTCTCCGTCGTCCTGCTGGCGGTCACGCTCGTCGCGGGGTCGGAGATCAAGGGCGCGCGGCGCTGGATCAACCTGCCCGGCTTCTCGCTGCAGCCATCCGAGTTCGTCAAGCCGAGCTTCGCGGTGATCTGCGCCTGGCTGCTGTCGCTGCAGCGCCGCCAGACGGGCGTGCCGGGCGACTTCATCGCCTTCAGCATCTATGCCGTGATCATCCTGCTGCTCGCGAAGCAGCCCGACATCGGCATGTCGGTGGTGGTGTCGACGATCTGGTTCTCGCAGTACATCGTCGCGGGCCTCCGCCTCGCCGGGATGGCGATGCTCTTCGCCGCCTTCGGCGCCCTCGGCGTGGCGGCCTACGTGCTCGGGCCCGCGATCGGGCTCGGCCACTTCACGAGCCGCGTCGACCGCTTCCTCGACCCGTCCTCGGGCGACACCTACCAGGTGACGCGCTCGCTCGAGGCGTTCTCGAACGGCGGCTTCGCGGGCCAGGGCCCGGGCGAGGGCCGCGTGAAGACGCACCTGCCCGACGCGCATTCCGACTTCATCTTCGCCGTCGTCGGCGAGGAGTTCGGCCTCGTCGCCTGCCTGCTGATCCTCGCGCTCTTCGCCTTCGTCGTTCTGCGCGGCTTCGTGCGGCT
The DNA here is from genome assembly GCA_947500965.1 of Alphaproteobacteria bacterium. Classification (GTDB taxonomy): domain Bacteria; phylum Pseudomonadota; class Alphaproteobacteria; order CACIAM-22H2; family CACIAM-22H2; genus CAIOSQ01. The sequence continues at coordinate 3,778 of CANMWW010000191.1, read as the reverse complement.
GCTCGGCGAGCACAGCCTCTTCGCCGTCCTCGCCACCACCGGCCTGCTCGTGCAGTTCGGGCTGCAGGCGATCATCAACATGGGATCGACGCTGCACATCCTCCCGACAAAGGGCATGACGCTGCCCTTCATCTCCTATGGCGGCTCGTCGCTCCTGGCGCTGTCGCTGGGCATGGGCTTCATGCTCGCGCTCACGCGCAAGCGCTACGGGCCGGGAGAAGGCGAATGAGCGCCAGGCTCGCGGTTCTCGCCGCCGGGGGTACCGGCGGCCACCTCTTCCCGGCGGAGGCGCTCGCCGGCGCCCTGCGCGCGCGCGGATGGCGCGTCGCCCTGGTCGCCGACGACGCGACGCGGACGATCGAAGGCGTCGAGGTCCATGGCCTCGGCCTGCGCCGCATGGGCAGCGGCAGGCTCTCGCGCCTCCTCGGCCTCGCCAGCGTCGCCGCGGCCGTGCCGCGCGCGGCCGCGCTCCTGCGCCGCCTGCGTCCCGCGATCGCCATCGGCTTCGGCGGCTACCCCTGCGTGCCGACGCTCGTCGCCGCCTCGCGCGCCGGCATCCCGACGCTGGTCCACGAGCAGAACGCGGTGCTGGGCCGGGCCAACCGCCTGCTCGGCCGCTTCGTCGCGCGCATCGCCACGTCCTTCCCCGCGACCGACCGCCTTCCCGCCGGCGTCCCGTGGGGCTTCGTCGGCAACCCGGTGCGCGAGCCCGTGCGCGCGCTGCGCGGCGCGCCCTACGACGTCGCGCCGCGCGATGGCCGCTTCCGCCTCCTCGTCCTCGGCGGCAGCCAGGGCGCGCGCGTCTTCTCCGACCTCGTCCCCGCCGCCGCGGCGGCCCTGCCCGATGGCCTCCGTGCGCGGATCGCGATCGCGCAGCAGGCGCGCGCGGAGGACGCGGAGCGCGCGCGCGCGGCCTATCTCGCCGCCGGCGTCGAGGCCGAGGTGGCGCCCTTCTTCGCCGATGTCGGCCAGCGCATAGCGGCCAGCCAGCTGGTGCTGTGCCGCTCCGGCGCATCGACCTGCGCCGAGCTCGCCTGCATCGGCAGGCCCGCGCTCCTCGTGCCCTACCCGCACGCGATGGACGACCACCAGTCCGCGAACGCACGCGCGCTCGAGCGCGCCGGCGGCGCCTGGATGGCGCCGCAGGACAGGCTCCCGCCGGCGGACCTCGCCGCGCGCATGGCGGCCTGGATGGACGACCCCGCCCCGCTCGCGGCGGCGGCGGCGGCGATGGCGGCGGCGGGCAGGCCCGACGCGGCGGAGCGCCTCGCGGACGAGGTGGACGCGCTGGCGGCGACGCGCGGCGCTGGACAGGAGAAGGCGGCATGAGGGCTCTCCCGATCGAGATCGGCGTGATCCATTTCGTCGGGATCAGCGGCATCGGCATGTCCGGGATCGCCGAGATCCTGCGCAACCTCGGCTACCAGGTCCAGGGCTCGGACCTCGCCGAGAACGCGAACGTCAAGCGGCTCGCGGCGCTGGGCGTGAAGACGATGATCGGGCACCGGCCGGAGAACCTCGGCGAGGCCGGCGTCGTCGTCGTCTCGAGCGCCGTGAAGCCGGACAATCCCGAGCTGCGCGCGGCGCGCGAGCGGCACCTGCCCGTGGTCCGGCGGGCGGAGATGCTCGCGGAGCTGATGCGCCTCAAGTGGTCGATCGCGGTCGGCGGCACGCACGGCAAGACTACCACGACCTCGATGTGCGCCGCGATGCTCGACGCGGCCGGCCTCGATCCGACGGTCATCAACGGCGGCATCATCAACGCCTACGGCACGAACGCGCGGCTCGGCGCGGGCGACTGGATGGTGGTCGAGTCCGACGAGTCCGACGGCAGCTTCACCAAGCTCCCCGCGACCATCGCGGTGGTGACCAACATCGACCCCGAGCACCTCGACTTCTGGGGCGACTTCGACGCCCTGCGCCGCGGCTTCCGCGCTTTCGTCTCGAACATCCCCTTCTACGGCTTCGCGGTCTGCTGCATCGACCACCCGGAGGTGCAGGCGCTGATCGGCCAGGTCCAGGATCGGCGCATCGTCACCTACGGCCTGTCGCCGCAGGCCGAGGTCCGCGCGACGGGGCTCAAGCTCTCCGCCGCGGGGGCGCGCTTCGAGGCCGTGGTCACCGACCGCGCCGGCAACGTCCGCACCATCCCCGACCTGCACCTGCCGCTGGTCGGCGAGCACAACGTGCAGAACGCGCTCGCGGCGATCGCCGTCGCGCTGGAGATGGGCATCGACGCCGGCTCGATCCGCCGCGCGCTGGCCGCGATCCGCGGCGTCAAGCGCCGCTTCACGCGCACCGGCGAGGGCGCGGGCCTCGTCGTCATCGACGACTACGGCCACCATCCGGTCGAGATCGCGGCCGTCCTCAAGGCCGCGCGCAGCGCGACGCAGGCCGGGGTCGTCGCCGTCGTCCAGCCCCATCGCTACTCGCGGCTCAAGAACCTGTTCCAGGACTTCTGCGCCTGCTTCAACGACGCCGACGCCGTGATCGTCGCCGACGTCTACGCCGCCGGCGAGTCGCCGATCGAGGGCGCGAGCCGCGACGCGCTGGTCGAGGGCCTGCGTGCCCACGGCCATCGCAAGGTCGTCGCCCTCGAGGATCCCGCCATGCTCGCCGAGCGGGTGCTCGAGGTGGCGCGCCCCGGCGACCTCGTGGTCTGCCTCGGCGCCGGCTCGATCAGCGGCTGGGCGCAGGCCCTTCCGGCCGAGCTGGCCGCGAAGGGCAAGCCCCCCGCGGGACGCAGGCCATGATGGCCGCCGCCGTGGCCAGCGGCCGCCTCCTCGACAGGCTGCCCGCCGTCCGCGGCCGGCTGTCCGCGAACGCCCCGCTGGCGCCCGTGACCTGGTTCAGGGTCGGCGGCGCGGCCGAGGTCCTCTTCCGGCCTGCCGATGCGGAAGACCTCGCCGCCTTCATCGCGGCGAAGCCGGCGGACGTGCCGCTGACCGTCATCGGGGTCGGCTCGAACCTGCTGGTGCGCGACGGCGGCGTGCCGGGCGTGGTCGTGCGGCTCGGTCGCGGCTTCGCGGGAATCGAGGCGCGCGACGGGGCCGTCGCCTGCGGCGCGGCGGCGCTCGACCTCAACGTCGCGCTCTTCGCGCGCGACGCCAGCCTCGCCGGGCTCGAGTTCCTCTCCGGCATCCCCGGGACGATCGGCGGCGCGCTGCGCATGAACGCCGGCGCCTATGGCCGCGAGGTCTCCGACGTGCTCGTCGATGCGGAGGCGATCGACCCGGCGGGCGCGCGGCGCGTCCTGCCGGCGCGGGAGCTCGGCCTGTCCTACCGCCATTGCGCCCTGCCCGAGGACTGGATCTTCACGGCCGCGCGGCTGCGCGCGGCACCCGGCGACCAAGCGGCCATCCAGGCCCGCATCGCCGAGATCCAGGCCGCGCGGGAGTCTTCGCAGCCGATACGCACGCGCACGGGCGGGTCGACCTTCGCGAACCCGGCCGATCCGCGCGCCGGCGGGCGCAAGGCATGGGAGCTCATCGACCTCGCCGGATGCCGCGGCCTGCGGCGCGGTGGCGCGCAGGTCTCGGAGAAGCACTGCAACTTCCTCATCAACGCGGACGGCGCGACGGCGCAGGACATCGAGGATCTCGGCGAGGAGGTACGCGCGCGCGTGGCCGAGCGCTTCGGCGTCACTTTGCGCTGGGAGATCAGGCGAATCGGTTTACGTTCGATTCCCGTTTCCGGTTCCGGGTCATGAAGCGGCGCATTCTCGTTCTCCTGGGTGGCGTCTCGCGCGAGCGCGAGGTCAGCCTCGTTTCAGGCGCCG
>CANMWW010000190.1 GCA_947500965.1 Alphaproteobacteria bacterium | reverse complement strand
GGACGTGTCGCGCGCCGACGCGCCGGCCGAGGTGCTTGGCCGGGCGCGGCTCGATCCCGCGGGCCAGTCGCCGTTCCGCTTCGAGATCCCCTACGACGCCGCGCGCATCATGGCCGGGCGCCGCTACGTGGTGCGCGCCGAGATCCGCCACGAGGGGCGGCTGCTCTTCACCACCGACGTCGCGCATCCCGTGCTGGGCGAGGGCGCGGGACGCGATGTGGAGATCGTGCTGCTGCGCGTCGCCGCCGCCGCCGACGCGCCGCTCGCGGGCACGCGCTGGCGGCTCGTCGCGCTGGGGGACGCGCCCGTGCGCGCAGCGGAGGCCGCGCGCGCGGCGCATCTCGCCTTCGCCGCGGAGGGCGGTCGGCTCTCGGGCTCCGATGGCTGCAACCGCATGGTGGGCGGCTATGCGCTCGATGGCGCGCGGCTGTCCTTCTCCGGCATCGGCACGACGCGCATGGCCTGCGCCGAAGGCATGGACGTGGCGGCGGCCTTCGCGCGCGCGCTCGCCGCCACGGCGGGCCATCGCCTCGCGGGCGAACGCCTGGAACTGCTCGACGCGTCGGGCGGCGTCGTCGCGCGCCTCGAGGCCGAGCCGCCGCGCTGAGGCGCGCGGGGCCTCAGCGCCAGATCGGCTTGCCCTCGCCTGGAAGCCCCAGGCGCGCCCATTTCTCCGTGACGCGGCGCACGACGTCCTCGTCCATGAAGAGCTTCTCGCCCCATTCGCGCTTCGTCTCGGGCGGCCACTTGTTGGTGGCGTCGAGGCCGATCTTGGAGCCGAGGCCGCTCTCGGGGCTGGCGAAGTCGAGGTAGTCGATCGGCGTGTTCTCGACCATCGTGACGTCGCGCGCCGGGTCCATGCGCGTCGACACCGCCCACATCACGTCCTTCCAGTCGCGCGCGTCGATGTCGTCGTCCACGACGATCACCCATTTCGTGTACATGAACTGGCGCAGGTATGACCACACGCCGAGCATCACGCGCTTGGCATGGCCGGGATAGGCCTTCTTCATCGACACGACGGCGATGCGGTAGGAGCAGCCCTCCGGCGGCAGCCAGAAATCCACGATCTCCGGGAATTGCTGGCGCAGCAGCGGGATGAACACCTCGTTGAGCGCCTCGCCGAGCACGCTGGGCTCGTCGGGCGGCCGGCCCGTGAACGTGGAGAGGTAGATCGGCTCGCGCCGCATCGTGATCGCCGAGACCGTGAAGACCGGGAACCTCTCGACGCTGTTGTAGTAGCCGGTGTGGTCGCCGTAGGGCCCCTCGTCGCCATGGTCGTCGAGGCTGACATGGCCCTCGATCACGATCTCGGCCTCGGCCGGCACCTTGAGCGGCACGGTCCTGCAGTCGACGAGGTCGACGCGCCTGCCGCGCAGCAGGCCGGCGAACTGGTACTCGGAGAGCGTGTCCGGCACGGGCGTCACCGCCGCGAGGATCGTGCCGGGATCGGCGCCGATCACGGCCGCGGCGGGCAGCGGCTCGCGCCGCCCGCTCTTCTGCCAGCGCTGGTGGTGCTGCGCGCCGCCGCGATGCTTGAGCCAGCGCATGAGCGTCGTGTTCCGCCCCATCACCTGCATGCGGTAGATGCCGAGGTTGAAGCCGTCCTCGCGCTTGCCCGACGGTCCCTTCGTCACCACCAGCGGCCAGGTGACCAGCGGCGCGGGCTCGCCCGGCCAGCATGTCTGCACCGGCAGCCGGCCGAGGTCGATGTCGTCGCCGGTGAGCACGACCTCCTGGCAGGGCGCGGTGCCGAACATGCGGCTCGCCGGCTTCATCGCCAGCACGGTCTTCGCCAGCGGCAGCAGCTCCAGCGCCTCGCGCCAGCCTTCCGGCGGCTGCGGCTGGCGCAGGAAGGCCAGCGTCTCGCCGACCTCGCGCAGCCGGTCGGGCGTGCGGTCCATGCCCCAGGCGACGCGCTCGACCGTGCCGAAGAGGTTGACCAGCACCGGGATGGGCGAGCGGGTGCCGTCGGCGCGGATCGCGTTCTCGAACAGCACGGCCGGGCCCTTCGTCGCGAGCAGCCGCGTCTGTATCTCCGTCATCTCGAGGACGGTCGAGACCGGCTCGCGCACCCGGACGAGACGGCCCTCGCGCTCGAGATGGTCGATGAAGTCGCGGAGCGAGGCATAGGGCATCTGGGACGGTCCGTGCGAGGAGGCGGGGCAGTCTAGTCGAAGTGTCGGCCGTGATAGACTAGGACGTCGCCGCCGGAGTTCGATCCCGTCCAATGCCGACCGCCTTCCCGCCCGACCTCGCCGGCCTGCTCGCGCCGGGCGCCGCGCGCCGCATCGAGCGCCATGCGGGAGCGCTGGCGACCGTGCCCCCGGGGGAGGCCGGCTTCCTGTCGCTGGCCTCCTGCCTTGCGCCGGCTGCCGTCGCGCGCGGCCTCGCGGCGCTGGAGGCGCGGATGCTGCCGCTGCTCTCGCGCATCGACGTGCCCATCCCGCCGGCGACGATCTGGAACCAGACGCGCAGCTTCCAGGAACGGCTGCCGAAGGTCGCGCGGCTGCGCACCGCCTACCTGGAGCGCCGCGGCACGCGGGCGTGGCGCGCGGCGGAGGAGATCGGGGTCCTCGGCCTGCTGCGCTCGCCGGGCCTGCGCGCGTTCGGCGAGGCGCTGGCGGGCCGGCCGCTGAAGCCGGACGCGGGCTGCCAGGTCCTGTGCTATGGCGCGGGCGACTACATGGGCCCTCACCACGACCACCACCCGGACATCCCGGGCGCGCGGGATGGCTATCTCGACATCCATATCGGCTTCAGCACGCCCGCGGTCGCCAGCCAGCGCCTCGTGCACGCGCGCGACGGCCACCTGACGCAGGTGGTGGAGCTCGCCCGCCCCGGGCTGGTGAACGCCTACAGGCTGCCCTTCTGGCACCAGGTCGCGCCGCTCGAGCCGCGGCGCGGCGCCGACCCGGCGACGGCGCGGCGCTGGGTCCTGCTCGCGAGCTTCCGCTTCGCGCGCTGAGCGCCGCGCGAAGGGCCTTGCCTTGCGCGCGGCAGCCGTCCTAATTCGGCAGCCATGACCGACACGCTCCCGGACCGCCTGAGCTGCGACCCGCGCAGCCCCTTCCATGACGAGGCCCTGCTGTCGCGGGGCATCGGCATCATGTTCAACGGCGTCGAGAAGCGGAACGTCGAGGAATACTGCGTCAGCGAGGGCTGGATCCGCGTCGCCGTCGGCAAGACGCTCGACCGCCGCGGCAACCCGCTGACCGTCACCCTCAAGGGCAGGGTCGAGCCCTTCTTCGAGGACGCGCGCCCGGCCTGAGCGCGGTCCCCTACGCAGCGGCACAGGCATGGGAGAGCGCGCGATGACCGAACTGACGCCCGAGCAGGAGGCGCTGCGCGAGCGCGCCCGCGCCGTCGCCGCCGGGATCGCGCCCGGCGCGGCGGAGACCGACCGCAGCGAGGCCTATCCATGGCACGTCGTCGCGCGCATGCGCGAGGCGGGCTTCTTCGGCATGACCATCCCGCGCGAGCTTGGCGGCGCCGGCCTCGGCTACATGGAGACCGTGCTCGTCGTCGAGGAGATGGCGAAGGCCTGCGCGGTCGCCGGGCGCATCGCCGTCGAGGCGAACATGGGCGCGATCGGCGCGATCATGGCCTACGGGACCGACGCGCAGCGCCGGCTCGCCGCCTCGCTCGTCCTGTCCGGGGACAAGCCCGCGATCTGCATCACGGAGAAGGGCGCGGGCTCGGCCGCGACCGAGATGCGCACGACGGCGACGCGCCGCGGCGACCGCTGGGTGATCGACGGCGAGAAGACCTGGATCACCGGCGGCGGCGTCTCGCGGCTGCACCTCGTCTTCGCGCGCGTGGTCGAGGACGGCCGCGAGCGCGGCATCGGCGGCTTCATCGTGGTGCGCCAGGGCGAGGGCGACCCGCGCGGCCTCGTCGTGGCGCGGCGCATCCCTTCGATGGGCCTCAAGGGCATGCCCGAGGCGGAACTGCGCTTCGAGGGGCTGGAGGTCGCCGACGACATGGTGCTGCGCCCGCCCGGCGGCTTCGGCAAGGGCTTCGGCGCGCTGATGGACGCCTACAACGCGCAGCGCTGCGGCGCGGCGACGGCGGCGCTGGGCATCGCCGCGGGCGCCTTCGACGAGGCGCTCGCCTACGTGCAGCGCCGCGAGCAGTTCGGCCGCCCGATCTGCGAGTTCCAGGGCCTGCAGTGGATGCTGGCCGACATGTCGATCGCGCTCGACGCCTCGCGCGCCCTTGTCTGGCGCGCCGCGCGCTCGAGCGGCAAGGCCGGGTTCCCCGACCGCTTCCTCGCGGCGCAGGCGAAGGTGATGGCTGCCGACACCGCGATCCGCGTCACCAACGACGCGCTGCAGCTCTGGGGCGCCGCCGGCTACAGCCGCGACAACCCGATGGAGCGCCACGTGCGCGACGCGCGCATGTTCGCCATCGCCGGCGGCACCGCGCAGGTCCTGCGCACGCAGGTCGCGGCGAAGCTGCTGGGCCGCCGCCTGCCGCAGACGCGCGACGGCTACCTCGCCGAGGCCGCGGCGAGGGCCGCGGAGTGAGCGACGGGGCGCGGGCGCGCGACGCCGCCGCGACGACGACGGCCGGCGCGATCGCGCGGCGCCTGCGCGACGCCGGCTGCCGCTGGGCCTTCGGCATCCCCGGCGGCGAGGTGCTCGCCATCATGGCCGCGCTCGACGCCGAGGGGATCGAGTTCGTCCTCGCCAAGCACGAGAACTGCGCGGGCTTCATGGCGGAGGGCACGCATCGCGTGACCGGCGCGCCGGGCGTGCTCGTGGCGACGATCGGCCCGGGCGTGTCCAACGCGGTCAACGCGATCGCCAACGCCCAGCAGGACCGCGTGCCGCTGGTCTTCCTGACAGGCTGCCTCGACGCGGCGGAGGAAGCCACCTACACGCACCAGGTCTTCGACCACGCCCAGGTGCTGCGGCCGCTGGTGAAGGCGACGTTCCGCGCCGACCCGGCCTCGATCGCGACCGTGATCGACAAGGCCGTTGCGCTCGCGATGGACCATCCGCGCGGCCCGGTGCATGTCGACATCCCGATCGGCGCCGCGACCGCGCCCGCCGCGCCCGCGATCGTGCCGCGCCGCGCGGATCCGCTGCCGACGGCGCCCGCGCCGGGCCCGGCCCTCGACCAGGCGCGCGCCTGGCTCGCCGAGGCGCGGCGCCCGATCGCCGTGGTCGGGCTCGAGGCCATCGCCCATGGCGCGGAGGACGCGTTCCGCGACTTCGTGCATCGCCACCGCATCCCCGCGATCGCGACCTACAAGGCGAAGGGCGTGCTCGACGAGACGCGCGATCCCTGGAGCCTCGGCGGCGCCGGCCTGTCGCCTGTCGCCGATCGCATGCTGCTGCCGCTGCTCGCGGGCTCGGACCTCGTGCTGCTCGCGGGCTACGACCCGATCGAGCAGCGCATCGGCTGGCGCCAGCCTTGGGCCGAGGG
>CANMWW010000189.1 GCA_947500965.1 Alphaproteobacteria bacterium | reverse complement strand
GGCCTGCGAGAGTTCCTCTGTGTCGTCGCGCGCGAGGGCGCCGGCGCCCGCGAGCGCGTCGAGCCGCGCCAGCGTGCCGGTCGCGGCGATGCCGGCCCGCAGCGCATAGAGCCGCGTGGCGCCGACCAGCGGCAAGGTGCCGTGGAGCTTGAGGTCGATGCGCCCGGGATGCGCGGCGTCGTCCTCGACCTTCAGGCCGCCGAAGAGCCCGAGCGCCACGCCGCGGCGCGTCTCGTCCTCCGCCATCGCGCGCAGCAGGGCCGGGAAGCGCTCGAGCATGCGCCCCACCTCGGCGCGCAGCGCCTGCGCCGCGGCGTCGTCTCCCCAGGCCGGCGCGAAGTCCATGAAGATGTCTGCGAAGAGCACCGCGACCGGGCTCCTGCGCTCGCCCCAGAGCCAGACCTGCTCGCGCCACTGCGTCGCGGTCTTGCGCCAGAGGGGGTTGGTCGCCATCACGCCGCCCTTGCAGAGCGGGAACCCGACGCGGTCCAGCGCGCGCGTGAAGCGCTCGGCAAGGGCGATGAACCAGGGGTCGATGCGCCCATGCTCCTCGTCCGCGTAGTCGGCGAGGATGAAGCCGTTGTCCTGGTCGGGGAACAGGAAGTTCTCGCCCCGCCCGCCCGAGCCCATCACCAGCAGCGTCATGGGCACCGGCATGTCGCCCCAGCCCTCGGCCTGCATCTCCGCGATCGCGTTGCGCAGCACCGCGCGCTGCAGGTCGAGGTTGAGCTCGCTCACCAGCCCCTGGATCTCGGGCGCGGGTATGTTGTCGTCGAGCAGGTCCTGGGCGAGCTCGGCCTGGGCGCGCTTCGCCTGGCCCAGGCCCTCGGTGGTGTCGTCCCGGGACAGCCGATCGACCTGGCCGACCATCCGCGCGGCCGCGGCGGCGAGGGCGTCGTCGAGGTCCAGCATGCCCGCGGGGCGGCCCTGCGCGTCGACGACCGGCATGTGCCGCAGCCTGGCCTGCCGCATCCTGCCGATCGCCCGGTAGAGGAGGTCGTCCGCGGCGATCGACAGGACCGGCGTGGTCATGGCGGCGTCGACCGGCGTCTCGCCGCCGAGGCGCAGGGCGACGCGCCGCGCGATGTCGCGCTCCGTCAGGATGCCCGCCAGCCTGCCGTCCCGGCCGACGACCAGCGCGCTCGAGGCACCGGCCGCCGCCATGCCGGGCAGGACCTCGGCGAGAGGGGTGGCGCGGTCGACGACGAGCGGCGCCGGCCCCTGGAAATCCGAGACCCGCCGCGAGAACACGGCGACCGGCGAACGCCCCGGGCCGCGCCCCGTCATCCGGCCTGGCGCAGCAGGTCCGCGGCGAGCGCCGGTGCGTCGAGGCGGGCCGCGAGCCGGTCGTTGAAGGCGATCGTCCCGAAGCCGAAGGCGTTGCCGAGGACCTCCCGGTCCTCCTTCCGGTTCGAGGACTGGACCGGCAGGGCCGGAATGATCCGGTCGGCGACCTCGGCGCCGAGCGCCGCCGGGGCAGGGGGCGCGTCGGGCGACAGCAGCGCGAGCCGAGCCCGGAGCGAGGCGATCACGTCGTCCCAGCCCGCCCGGTGGCCGGGCGTCTCGTACTCGCCCAGCATCGAGGCCGCGGCGGCGACCATCGCGGCGTCGAGTTCCGCTCCCTCGGGCGCACGCCCGAGCCGGGCGCGGACGAGGACGCAGAAGACCTCCACCAGCCCCGCATAGCCCTCCCAGCGGCAGACGCGGAACCTGTCGTTGAATTCGCGGTCGGCGAAGGCGTGCTGGCCATACCAGGCAAGGGTATTGCGGGAGAATTCATAGGTCGCCCGCTGGGCGAGGTAGGAGGCCTCGCCCGAGACGAAGCGCCTGAGGGCCGTGGCGCTCCGCAACCGCGAGGGGCGCAGGTATTCGACCAGGTTGGTGAGCATTCGGCCTTGCCTTCCAGCCTCGGAGCCGCCGGGCCGTCTCCGGCGGATGCCAGAAAATCGTTGTGCCGGTCTCGGACGCGATGCTAAGGGACATCAAACATTAAGAAAAGGTCACTTCGGGGGCAGCCACGCGCGACGCGCGGGCGCCGGAACCGGTGCCAATCGACACCGGACCGACGCCGAGCGGCGATGCCCCGGAATGGCTCCAACCGATCGCCCGGGTCACGCAAGGAAATGCAAGGAGGAACCGGAATGGCTACCAAGCTCACCAAAGACCAGATGGCGTCCTATTGGGGCAAGACGTCTCGCCTCATGTGGACGATCCTGGCGCTCTGGTTCTTCTTCAGCTTCGTCATCCACTTCTTCGCGCCGACGCTGAACGGGATCCGCATCTTCGGCTTCCCTCTGGGCTTCTACATGGCCGCCCAAGGCTCGCTGATCGCCTTCCTGCTGATGTGCTTCTACAACGCGAAGGCGCAGAACGCGATCGACGAAGAATTCGGCGTCTCGGACGAGTAAGGGAGGACCGATCATGTCTTACGCTGTCGGAGGCTCCGGCTTCCTCAACAACCTCGGCCGGATCTACGCGATCTACACCGGCACCTTCGCCGCCTTCGTGGTGCTCATCGGCATCCTCGAGTGGATGGGCGTGCCGTCGAAGATCCTCGGCTACCTCTACATCTTCCTGACCATCGGCGTGTACGCGCTGATCGGCGTCCTCTCGAGGACCGCCGAGGTGTCGGAATACTACGTCGCGGGACGCGCCGTGCCCGCGTTCTACAACGGCATGGCCACGGGCGCCGACTGGATGAGCGCGGCCTCGTTCATCGGCATGGCCGGCTCGCTCTACTTCGGTGGCTATGGCGGCCTCGCCTTCGTGCTGGGCTGGACCGGCGGCTACGTGCTGGTCTCGATCCTGATGGCGCCGTACCTGCGCAAGTTCGGCCAGTTCACGGTCCCGGACTTCTTCGGCGCGCGCTACGGCGGCAACGTCGCCCGCTCGCTCGCCGTGATCGTGCTGATCATGGCGTCCTTCACCTACGTGGTGGCGCAGATCGTCGGCGTGGGCGTGATCACGGCCCGCTTCCTCGACATGGACTACAAGCTCGCCTGCTTCGTCGGCCTGATCGGCATCCTCGTCTGCTCGCTGCTGGGCGGGATGAAGGCGGTCACGTGGACCCAGGTGGCGCAGTACATCATCCTGATCATCGCCTACCTGATCCCCGCGATCGTGATGTCGTTCAAGCTGACCGGGGTCCCGATCCCGCAGCTGATGTACGGCTTCGCGCTCGAGAAGATCGAGGCGCTCGAGAAGACGCTGAGCGTCGCGCAGGGCCATTCCGCGCCCTTCGTCGACGCCCGCGGCAACTACAGCGCCACGGCGATGTGGAACTACTTCGCGCTCATCCTCTGCCTGATGGTGGGTACGGCGTCGCTTCCGCACATCCTGATGCGCTACTTCACCACCCCGTCGGTGCGCCAGGCGCGTGACTCCGTGGCGTGGAGCCTCTTCTTCATCTTCCTGCTCTACTTCACGGCTCCCGCCTACGCCGCCTTCGCGAAGCTCGAGGTCTACCAGAACCTGATCGGCACGCCGATCGACAAGCTGCCCGGCTGGGTGGCGACCTGGGGACGTCCGGGCCTCGCGCTCGTCGGCGCCTGCGATGCCGCCAACGCCGCCCAGATCTTCCCGATCTGCACCGGCGTGCGGGGCAACGGGGACGGCATCCTCCAGCTGAACGAGTTCCGCATCCACACCGATGCGATCGTGCTCGCGACGCCGGAGATCGCCGGCCTTCCCTACGTCATCACGGGCCTGGTGGCCGCGGGCGGCCTCGCCGCCGCGCTGTCCACCGCCGACGGCCTGCTGCTGGCGATCGCCAACGCGCTCAGCCACGACGTCTACTACAAGATGATCGACCCGACCGCCGACACGAAGCGTCGCCTGATCCTCAGCCGCGTCCTGCTGCTGGTGGTCGCGGTGATCGCGGCGTGGACCGCCGGCGTCCTCGGGGCGGACATCCTGTTCCTCGTGTCCTGGGCCTTCTCGATCGCCGCGTCCGGCCTGTTCGCCGGCCTGGTGCTCGGGATCTGGTGGAAGCGCTGCGGCAACGCCTCCGGCGTCGCCGGCGTCGCGGTGGGCTTCGCGGTCTGCATGTTCTTCCTCGTCGCGACCGAGTTCTACGGTCCGTGGGTGAAGAACACGCTGAGCTGGATGGGCGACATCCAGATCGTCAAGATCCGCGGCCGCGACGTGGCCTACATCTGGGGCATCAACAACATCTCGGTGGGCATCTTCGGCATCCCCGCGGCCTTCCTGGCCCAGTGGATCGTCGGCCGCTTCTCCGAGCCGGCCTCGCAGGACATGCAGGACTTCATCGACTCGATCCGCGTGCCTGCCGGCGAGGTGAAGAACATCGAGGGCGCGGCGGCGCATTGACGCCGCGTTCCTTCCGGTACTGACTGGGGCGGGGTCCGGCGACGGATCCCGCCCTCCTCTTTTCGGGCGGCCCGGCCAGGGCCTGATCCCGTGCAGCATGGGCCAGGGGACGATGGGGCAGGGCGCCGAATTCATCCGCGACCACGCGGTCTTCTGGATCGCGATCTACGCGCTGGGCATCGTGACCTGGAGCTGCATCGGCCGCTTCATGCTCGCCTGGTTCGTCCCCTCCATCCAGCCATCCAACTACATCTGGCGCGGCTTCGTGCTCGTCACCGAATGGGCGGTCCGGGCCTGCGCGCTGGTCACGCCGCGCTACGTGCGCCCGGTCTTCCTGCCGCTGGTCGCCTTCTTCTGGCTCTACTGGTTCGTGCGGCCGGCCTTCTACGTCGCGAGCCTCCTGCTCGGCATCGCGCCGCGCGGCATCTCCGGCTAGGACGCGTCGCCATGGAGCGCCACAACATCTTCTCCATCGCCGTGCTGGCTTCCGCCGTGAGCGGAATGGTCTCTCCGGCGATGACGATCGTCGCGATCTTCTCCTGGGTCTGGATGCCGCCGTTCCTCATGGGAAGCCCCGGCCTGGTCTTCTTCCTGTCGATGCTCGTTACCGCCACCGGGACGCTGCTCCTGTCCGGCGTGCCCGCGGCGCTCTACGAGCGGTTCGTGGGCGACCCGGGCGGGCGCGCCGCGCTCTGGATCTGGGCTGCGGGCGCGGTCGCGCTGATGCTGCTCGGCCTCGGCTGGCGCTTCGGCCACATGCCCCTGCCCGAGGCGGGTTGAGGGCCCTCGCGCGGTGGAGGACCCGCTCGCGCGGATCCGCGCCTGCGCCCGGCACTCGATCGGCCGGGGCTGGCTCTTCGGCCTGCTCGCGATCGCGACCTGCGTGAGCGGCCTCATCGGCTGGCCGGTCATGGCCATGCGCGTCGCCGCCATCCTGTCGATGCTGATGACCGCGATCCTGCTGCTGCGCGGCCTGCGCGCGCCCGCGCGGCCCTACCGGCGCACGGAGACCTGGGTCCTGCTCGGCAGGGTACACGGCCTGCCGGAGGAGCGGGCGCAGCAGGCGATCGCCGCCGTGCTTGCGGAGACGTACTGGCGCTTCGCGC
>CANMWW010000188.1 GCA_947500965.1 Alphaproteobacteria bacterium | reverse complement strand
CTGCTCGAGGTCGAGGAGCCATTCGCCGGGATAGTCGACGATGTCGAGCACCACCTCGTCGCCGGGGCGGTGCCGGCGCGAAAGCCGCAGGCGAAGCCCGCAGAGCTCGCGCGTCGGCTCGGGCCAGCATGGCGGGTCGGCGGCCAGGCCCTCGACGTGGCGCGCGAGCGGGAAGGGCGGCAGGTCCTCGAGCCGCTCGACCGTCGCCGTCCAGCCGCGCGGGCCGAGCGCGCCCGCGAGCAGGGGCATCGCCGCGGGATGCGCGCCGCCATGGCGCAGCGCATGGACGAGCGCAGTCGTGAACACGGACTTGCCGGCGCCCGAGAGCCCGGTGATGCCGATGCGCAGGTGGTTGCGCCCGAGCGCCGCGCCGCCCGCGCGCCACGCCTCGCCGGCCTTGCCGCCGAGCCAGGACGCGGCGCGGCGCAGCTCGTCGAGCGTCGGTGGCCGGAACGCCGACACGCGCGCCTCGCGCCGTCAGCGCGCCCGCGCCGGGGGATCGCGGCTCAGCCCGCGCGCCTCGAGGCTGGCGACGTAGTCGGACCAGACCTTGTCCTGGTTCTCGCCGAGCTCGCGCAGGTACTGCCAGGAGAAGATGCCGCTGTCGTGCAGGTCGTCGAAGCGGATGCGCACGGCGTAGTTGCCGACCTGCTCGAGCCCGAGGATGCCGACATGCCGGCGCCCCGACACGACCTGCTTCTGCGAGGCGCCATGGCCCTGCACCTCGGCGGAGGGGCTCTCCACGCGCAGGAGCTCGGCCGGGTAGGAGAAGCTGCGGCCATCGTCGAAGGCGACGTCGAGCCGCTTCTCCGCCTTGCGCAGGCGGATCTCGACGGGCCAGTGCCTGGTCTCGAAGCCGGACATGCGCGGGCGGCCCTCAGCCGGCCTCGTCGAGGCGGCGCGCCTCGTCGACCAGCATGATCGGGATGCCGTCGCGCACCGGATAGGCGAGGCCGGCGGCGCGGCTCACGAGCTCCTGGCGCTCGCGGTCGTAGTGCAGCGGCTGGCGCGTCGCCGGGCAGACGAGCATCTCGAGGAGCCTGGGGTCGATGCCGCCTTCGCGCGTCGCGTCCATGGTCGCGTCCTCAGTGCCTCGGCCGGTCGCCGCCGTCGCCCGCCTGCAGCGAGCCCATCTCCATCAGGGCGACGAGCGTGCGCGCCCGCTCGGCCGGGCCGGGCGCCTCGAGCAGCGCCTGCTTCTCGTTGGGCGAGAAGGGGCAGACCATGGCAAGGGTCGTGATCAGCCGGTCGTCCGGCGTCTCGGTGATCGCGCGCCAGTCGGCGGAGATCTCGTTGGTGGCGAAGTAGCGCTTGATCGTGGCGAGCAGGCGCTGGCGGTCGGCCATCGGCTCGGGCGGCTGCCCCGCGGCCAGCATGTCGCGACGCCAGGGGCTCCAGTCGACGCGCATCCTGCGATAGCCGCGCGCGCCATCGACCTCCTCGACCACCGTGAAGCGGCTGACGCCGGTCAGCGTGATCAGGAAGCGGTAGCGCCCGCCCTCGTGCTCGGCGAAGGAGGTGATCCGGCCCAGGCAACCGATCGGGTAGAGCGGCGGCGCCGCGTCGGCCGCCGCGGGATCGAGCGGCTGGATCATGCCGATCGCGCGCTGGGGCGAGCCGAGCGCGTCCTCGACCATGGCGACGTAGCGCGGCTCGAAGATGTTGAGCGGCAGCCTTCCGCCCGGCAGCAGCAGGACGCCGGGCAGCGGGAAGACCGGGATGGTCTCGGGAAGCCTTTCCTCGTCGCCGCCGGCGGTCATGCGCGCGTCGCCCCGCCCGCTCAGGCGAACATCATCGAGGACAGCCGCCTGCGGCCGGCGACGGTCAGCGCATGGGTCGGCCCGAGCGCCTCCCAGAACTTGATGAGCTGCTTGCGCGCGGCGGCGTCGTTCCAGTTGCGGTCGCGCCTGAAGCTCTCGAGCAGCTGGTCCATCGCCGCCTCCTGCTGGCCGCCGGCGAAGAGCGCGACCGCGAGGTCGAGCCGCGCCTGGTGGTCGGCGGGATCATGCGCGATCTTCTCGAGCAGCTGGGCGACCTCGCCGCTGGCCTTCTCGGCCTGCTCGGCGAGCTCGACCTGGCTCAGCACCTGCTGGGCCTCGGTGGACTTGCGCGCCTCGGCGGGCAGCGACTCGACGAGCTGGCGCGCGCGTCCCGGGTCGCCGGAGCCCGCGTAGCAGCGCGCGAGGCCGATCGTCGCGGCCACGTTGCCGGGCTCGTGCGCCAGCACCTGCCCGAAGATCGCGCTCGCGGTGCCCGCGTCGCCGGCCTCGAAGGCGGCCTTGGCCTGCTCGATCGCCTCCTGCACGGGCGAGGGGGCGGCGGCGCCGCCCAGCTTCTTCACGAACTGGCGGATCTGGCTCTCCGGCAGCGCGCCGACGAAGGCGTCGACGGGCCGGCCGCCCTTGAAGGCATAGACCGCCGGGATCGACTGCACGCGCAGCTGCTGGGCGAAGTAGGGATGCTCGTCGGTGTTGATCTTGACCAGGCGGACCGCGCCATTTGCTTCGCGGACCACCTTCTCGATGGCCGGGCCGAGCTGCTTGCACGGGCCGCACCACGGCGCCCAGAAGTCGACGATGACCGGCGTCTGCTGCGAGGCGACGAGGACGTCCTGCTCGAAGCTGTCGTCCGTGCCGTCCTTGATGATGTCGCTCGGCGTGGCGGAGCGTCCGCCGATCAGGGTTTCCATCGATGTCCTCGAACCGGTCTCGTTTCCGGGCCCCGCCGCGAGGAGGAGAACCTCGGGGCCGCCCGCCTCGGGCCGCCGGCGCATTAGATGGACGGTTTGCGTCGCGCTGACAACCCCGCCCTTCCCTTTGCGACGCTTGCAATCCGATCGCCTCTGGCTATTATCCGCGCCCGCTTCGCAAATCCGGTCCGCCGGTGCGCGATGCCCCGGAATGGCGCCCGCGGGAGTAGCTCAGTGGTAGAGCATCACGTTGCCAACGTGAGGGTCGAGGGTTCGAACCCCTTCTCCCGCTCCATTCCGAACCCGCAAGCGAAGCCCTGGTCCATGCTCCGCCGATCGATCCTCATCGCCACCCTCGCCCTGGCGGCGTCCTGCGTCTCCGCGCCGCAGGACCATGACCGCCATGCGATCTTCTTCGCGCCGGACTCCGCCGATCCCGGCCCCGATGGCCGGGACCTCGCGAAGCGCCTGGCCGGCGAGATCCGCGGCGGCGGCGCGCGGAGCGTGCGCATCGAGGCGCATGCCAACAGGATGCCCGACGGCTCCGAGAACCTTGCCCTGGCCCGCCGGCGGGCCGACGCGGTTGCCGATGCCTTGCGCGAGGCGGGCGTGCCGCCCGCGGCCATGCGTCGCGTCGTCCTGGGCGAGGCGCAGCGCACCGGCCCGCTTCCCGTCGAGGGACGCCGGGTGGACATCGTCCTCGAGCGCTGACGCGCGCGGTCGCCCGCGCGCGCCTCAGGGCGTCGCGAGGAAGACCTGTCCCTTCGGGATCTCGCCCACCACCTCGCGCCGCGAGCGGAACTCGACCTCCTGCACGCCGTAGCCGTGGCCGGCGAAGAACTTCACGGCGTCCATCAGCTCGAGGTCCTGGCGGTGCCAGTAGCTGGGCTCGTAGAGGAAGAAGATCTTCGGGCGGTCGCGCTCGATCAGCCCGCGCATGCCCTGGAGCGCGTTGTATTCCTCGCCCTGCGCCAGCAGCTTGACCACGTCGACGCGCGGCAGCGGGTTGTCGCGCATCCACTCGTCGATCGAGACGACCTGCATCTCGACCGAGGCGGTCTGCTTGCCGACATTGGCCGCGACCAGGCTCGCATTCGCGAAGTTCCCGATCGAATCGTCGTGCAGGTAGAAGGTCCGCGTCTCGCTGCGCGCCGAGACCGCCGCCTCGACCGTGGTCACCCAGTCGATGCCGTTGAGCGCCATGTTGCGGCGCAGCCGGCCCATCGGGTGCGGGTCGGGCTCGAACACGACGACATGGCCGGTGGGGCCGACGCGGTTGGCCATGATGACGGAGTGCATGCCGACATTGGCGCCGATGTCGATGGCGACCTGGCCCGGGCGCAGCATGCGGTTGATGAGCCTGGACACCTCCGGGCGGAAGGCGCCGTAGAAGAAGATGTACCACTCGAGGAAGGACTGCGTGTCGCAGTGGAAGAGCAGCCCGTCGTCGTAGTCGACGACGCTGCGGATCGGCCGGTCGTTGCCCGGCGGGTAGAGCATGCGCACGATCCGGTCGATGCCCTTGGGCTGGAAGCGACGCGTCGCCCGGGCGAGCCAATGCACCCATTCGGGCGCCGGGGGGGAGGGCTGGTCGCTCATCGAACCTCTGGAGGCCGGATCCAGCGATCCGGCAAGTGAGTGCAGCATCTGCGTGTCCGGTTATCCGTTGCCCGCGCGCCCTGTCAAGGACGGGGGTCCCGGACGGGGCGGCGCGGGGACAACGCGGCCCGCGCGGGGTTTCTTCCCCCGCGCCGCGCGCTCAGTGCCGGAAATGCCGCATGCCCGTGAAGACCATGGCAAGGCCGCGCGCGTCGGCGGCCGCGATCACCTCGGCGTCGCGGATCGAGCCGCCGGGCTGGATCACCGCCGTGACGCCGGCCTCGGCCGCGGCGACGAGGCCATCGGCGAAGGGGAAGAAGGCGTCCGAGGCGACGACCGAGCCGATCGCGCGGCTTCGTGCCTCGCCCGCGGCCCTGGCACCCTCCGCGGCCTTCCAGGCGGCGATGCGCGAGGAATCGATGCGGCTCATCTGCCCCGCGCCGATGCCGACCGTGGCGCCGTCCCTTGCGTAGACGATGGCGTTGGACTTCACGTGCTTGGCCACCGCGAAGGCGAAGAGCAGGTCGTCGAGCTCGCGCGCGTCCGGCGCGCGCCTCGTCACGACCCTGAGGTCGGCGCGCGCGACGCGGCCCGCGTCCCGGTCCTGCACCAGGTAGCCTCCGGCCAGCGTGCGCACCGACAGGCCCGGCGCCGCGGGATCGGGCACGCCGCCGGTGACCAGCAGGCGGAGGTTCTTCTTCGCGGCGATGATCGCCTGGGCCCCGGCCGTCGCCTCGGGCGCCACGATGACCTCGACGAAGAGCTTCGCGATCTCGGACGCGGTCGCGTCGTCGAGCGGGCGGTTGAGCGCGACGATGCCGCCGAAGGCGCTGACCGGGTCGCAGGCCAGCGCCTTGAGATAGGCCTCGAGCGGCGTCGCGCCGCGCGCCACGCCGCAGGGATTGGCGTGCTTGACGACGACGCAGGCCGGCTCCGCGAACTCGGCCACCGCCTCGAAGGCGGCGTCGGTGTCGTTGTAGTTGTTGTAGGAGAGCTCCTTGCCCTGCAGCTGGCGCGCGGTCGCGACGCCCGGGCGCGCCGGTCCCCCGGCGTAGAAGGCGGCGGACTGGTGCGGGTTCTCGCCGTAGCGCAGCACCTCGCGCCGCTCCCCCGCCAGCACGAGGCGCGCCGGCCAGGCGTCGCCGTTCTGCGCCGCGAACCAGTGCGAGATCGCCGCGTCGTAG